>JABJFI010000109.1 GCA_018662825.1 Methanobacteriota archaeon
ACAACCCATGAAGTAAATGAATACATGGGGTCCCCTTGTTTTCGTATACATGCACATGGGTAGCGATACAAACGACAGATGCAAAGTCTATTCAAACAACAAAACTATTCGGGCTACAATGCTGAATGAATCTATCAAATCAATTATGAGAGGTTTTCAACTCACTTATCGGCTACTCCGAGATTGCGTTAACAGTTAAAAGCGGCAAAACCTCAGGCCCAGTGTAATCTTCTTGCTCATCGTAAGCATAGGTCATTTTCACAGCAACTTTGCATCCCTCGCCAGGTTCACCAGCGCATAAATGAAAGCCGTCTTCCGAAATCATGAATCTTTCTTCCGCAGTCAACTTATAATCATCAAAGACTTCATTGATGAACTCGACTTTGCACTTGCCGGACGAATAATCGCTCCATTCTGTTTTACATGACCACCACTTCCCTTCATTGATTTGAATTTCAATTGTGAGAAATGACGTCCTATACATTGTAGACCTATCCATTACATCGATGACAACCAGAACGTCATATGACCCATTGGTAATATTACCCACGGCATCACTGATTTGAAATTCAGGACCATTGTTTGGAACATCTGTTGCGTATTGATATGTTGCAAATATTCCAAGTCCTGCGAGCAGAAGCATGCTTGAAAGAACGACAGTTTTCACTTTACCGCGCCATTCCTCGTCTACTTCATAGTCTACTTCATCGTCAAAGTAATCAAAATCCACCTGTTCATCCTCATTTGGTTCAAATGTCACCCAGGATTGAAACGAATTGTTAACAATAATCAGTAAACCTACAGCACTCAAAACCGCTGGATATATTGCGTCCATATCTCCTAGCGAGGGCATAATATTTTGGTAGCAATACGTCACTTGTGGATTGCATGCCCCTACCCACTCTTTTTCCGCAGAAAATGCAGTATAGGTGGCCATAATAAGAACTGCAACAAGCGATAAATTGGCGGCTGAAAGACCCCACCATGGGGATTTTTTGAAATAACTCAAAGCTGAAACTATCACCATTCCTCCTGCCAAAACAATAGTTATGGTATTGAGGGTCTGGACGTTCTCCAAACCATCTATTAGAATTTGGTTTTCTTTGACGAAATCAACACTATTTTCACCAAATATAACGAGATTATCATCGGTTGCTGGTATTGAAAATTCTGTAGTCAAGCCAATGACGGCAAGCGCAATAAATATTCCAATAAGTGCAGTACCAATGCCAATACTCGGAGATGGAAGTTTGATAGAGTCATCATCGTATTCATCATCATCGTCATTATCCAATTCACGGCCTACGAAAGAATCTCGTTTGACATCAACTTGATGTTGGTGCGAATCGGTTTCATTCTCTTCCCATATGGCGAACCCATCGTCGGTTGAATGCCAATATACGCCATCATCGGTTTGGTACCAATTTGTACCTTGCTCATCATTTTCTAGCCATTCACCAGATGGAAGTTCTTCCCATGTTTTGACAAAGCGTGGACTTGCATTAGCCGAAGATTTCACAGTGAACCACGACCAGCCATGATACTTCTTTGATGACTTTCAATAATAATATGACCCATCAAATTGCATGTAATCGCATGGGTGCGGTTCAATATGGCCCATAGCAAGCCCATGTGTATGAACAAGATGAATCAAAGGGTGTTCTGGAGGGACCCTCGTGAACATATGCATTCGTTTACTTACTTCACTAGTTTACTTCATTTTGGATGCGTAGCGAACAACCATGTCCACTGCAAACCCCCGTTATTATTTGGTTCGTACACAAGAGTATTTGCTAAGATCCATGTAATTAAAATTGAAAATATCAATTTTACAGCACCTGATTGGACATTATTTATTATCATAAATCATGTTAATTTGGAAAAACACTTTCAGTTTATATATCGTGACCATTAAGCACAATTATGGATGAGTGCTCGGCGTGTGGGAGGGCCTTGGATAATTCTAATCCTGCAAATATCCGATGTACGAATATTGATTGTGAAGAATCTCAAAATTGCCATTGTTGTGATGTACCTCTTGGAAGTGTTATTGCTAAAATTGTATGCTATGTTTGTAAAGAACCTCATTGTATCGATTGTGAAAAGGAAGATTTTGCAATTGTTGAACCCAATAGCGATTCAATACAGTATTATTGCGAAGATTGTAAAACAAAAGTATGGCCTGAAGAGCTGAATTGGTATCCGGAACCCGAACTTGAAGTTGAATATCCGGAAGATTGCCAAATGAATGATTGCTTGGGTCTACTTGACTATGAAGGCGACCATGCTACTTGCCTCGAATGCGACACGAAATGGAACATAGAGCAACTACACCCGGATTATGACTGGGACGCGGAATTATAGATTTGACAAGTAGCAAATAGCTATATTTGGGCGAAGCTAATTCTAAGGGGGCCCCTTGTAATCGTATGCGAATACAACGCTACCCATAGCAACGACATCGTTTCAGAGGGGGCCCTTACACTCAGGGTTCGTTACTACGTGGTGCATGTGGAATAATCACTCATTGAATCAAGGTGCATAGATTCGCTGCTGTTGTGAATCTCCCCCGGCATCATGAACCAAATCAACCCAAACCCCATCGCATAAATTGGTTGGATTGCACGCATCAACGCCTGCTTCTGAAATGGTGTACGTGTCACCTGCAACTGGATTTGCTGCATCTGAGCCAGAGAATTGGATGGAAAAACTAGAGCATTGCTGGCCATAGTTCTCACCATCCAAAGACAAACCAACAAAAATTGGAGAACAACCATCTTGGCCTCGAACATTGGTTGGTGAACCTGAGACCAAGGTCAAAACACCCAAAACATCAGAATCACCACTGGTGACTGCTCCTGAATCAAATGTCAATGAAAATACCGGCGGAGCAGGGCAAGTGCTTGGACTGACTCCCATTATCCAATCATAATCGGCTGGAGAAATGATTCCATCTAAATCGGTGTTCAATTCCATAGCCTCATAGGCGTTATAGTATAGCATTCCTATAGAATCTGTGCGAGGGTCAAATGCGTTGCGCGTAATGTACTCCAACGAAGTGGTGCCATCATCATCCATAGCAATCACAGTAATCGTACGGGTCATGGCCCATTTGCAATCAGTTGGAGTCTGCCCCCTATGGAAAGTTAATCCTGATTCAAATGGTATTGCAAAAAAGCCTGCAAGGTTGTCTCCACCTTGGCTTGAATGGTCCTCTGTTGAATGTGCTCCCGAATTACCTGGCAAGGGGATGTCGATAGCCAAGTCGCCATCATAATCTATCCCGATTTGTGAAATTGTGCCATCTACGTCGGTAGCATTCCAATGTAAGCCGATTAGAATTGAATAGGTTCCATCTCCATCATCTACCACAAGGTCATCATCAGCAAACCAAACATTCGCCTCAATAATTGGTGGCTGATTTACTAAAATGTTTCCACCGGACCCGCCAATTTGAACCACTTGCCAGCCGGTTGACATACAGGCTTGGAAATTGGTATCAACTTCAACATAATACAGCCGCCCCAGGGTAGTAGAGTCGCAAGTCGGCAAATCACCAGAAGTGGGAACGTAGTATGTAGGCCAATCATCAGTATCTTCAAAAATAACATCATCGCCTTCACTGGTTTCAATATCTCCTCCAATACATCCGGAGAGGGATACGGTCATCATCATTATACAAATTACAAGGGGTACTCTTCGCATGGTCCCCCATTATCGAGGTAATCAAATAATCATTACCATTTATTTCAATTGACGAAAAATCGAATTTAGATTAGCCGTGAAGGTGTTGCAAGGGGAAATCATTGCTTTCATCACCCATATAGAATGAAATATCACGACGCTAACCGAAGGGCATGACTACAGGAGCGGGGCACTTTGAAGATACTTACAGAGCGACAAAATTAGATGGTGCAATAAATTGGGGCTGTTTCTCTATCAAAAAACGTAGATTGATTGGAGGTTTTCAAGTTGGTTGCTATGTAGTTGAGGACTTCGATGGAGATAAATCTGGATACCGGCATTGGACATATTTTGCGATGTGTAATCATGGAAGCAAAAGTGGCGGAGCAGACACGAGAAAGAATGTAATTATTCAGGCAAAGATGAGTATGGATTATTGTTCGCAATGTGCAAGTTTGTTTGAAACACATTTGAAGTGATGTAAGCCCTCCCGTGTTCATGGTCGAGCGATTCCAAGTACAATCTCGCTCTCCATTTGAGATTCATCATATATTGACTGGTTTGGAAAAAACTCCAGAAACAATTGTTGAATCGGAACTATTTCTGCCAGAAGGAGAGGGGCCATTCGGATGTGTAATTGCTCTTCACGGAAGCATCGGTTGGGCATCTCATCATCAGGACCACATCAATGGTTGGCTCGATGCTGGGTTAGCGGTTTGCAAGGTGAATTCATTCATTTCTAGATCTATTGATTCAACGGTTGACGACCAACTCACGGTGACCCATTCAATGATGCTCGTTGACGCTTTCCGTACTCGTTCTGTGTTGGAACAGGACCCCCGGATTGGAAAAATTGGAATTGCAGGGTGGAGCCTTGGCGGAACTGTAGCACTGTATTCAGCATGGGCACCAATAATTGAGGTTCTTGGTGAAGCATTTGACGCTCATTTGCCATTCTATCCAGCAGCTCATATACGCCCTGATATCCAAAAGTGGTCAAACTCTCCTATTTTGATTCTTCACGGAGATGTAGATGATTGGACGCCTCTTCATTTGGTTGAGGGGCTCATGCCTCAACTACCAAATGCCATCTTGCACAATTATCCAGAAGCACACCATTCATTTGACTGCGAGAGTGAATTCATACTACATCCCAAGGCCGTTCGTTTGAAAAAACGAACTGTTCGAATCGATAAGAATGGTTACATGTCTGGGAAATTATTTCTCGGAATACGAATGCCTTTGAACGAACGTTGGCAACGACGGTGGGTAATTCGAATCTTGCGTAACAGGGGCGCTCATGTGAAAGGTAATCCCGCCGCGCGTGAAGATTCTCTGATTCGGGCTAAAAATTTCTTCATAGAGCAACTTTTCTAGGCATTTACTGCAAGATGTTTTCAACGAATTGGGCATAATTCTCCCATTTATTTTGAAACTGGTTGGGTGAGGATTGGCGGCGGTCCTGTCGAAACACCGAAGGTTGGCAAGGCTCACTGTACTTCGATTCCAACTGCTTGAACCTTGTATTCCGGGCAATGGGTATAGCCATCTGCTGAAGAACTCAATACAGTATTTACTCCAATATCAGGGAAATGGAAAGTTGTGAAGAGGTTGCCCTTTCGCACATTATTGGTAACTTCAACTTGCATTTCAATTCGGTTGCGTGGACTGGTTAACCAAACGGTGTCCCCGTCGCTTATTCCCATTGCATTTGCATCTACTGGATGCATTTCTAACAAATCGGTTTCTCGGAATTCTGATAACCCTGTTCTGCGAGTCTGGGTTCCAGCATTATAGTGGAAAAGATTTCTTCCTGTGATTAGAATAAACGGGTATTCCTTCGATGCTTGCTCGTTTGGTTCGGCGTACTTAGGTGCAGCAAAGTTGCCTAATCCGCGTGAAAATTCGCCAATGTGCATTATGCTTGTTCCTGGGTGTTCTGCCGTCGGCTTTGGCCATTGTACTGCTTCAGAATTATCAAGATTAGAATAATCAATTCCGCGGAAGTTTGGAGTCAAACTCGCCAACTCGTCCCAAATATCTGAAACATCGTTTGATGTAATTATTGGATGGCCGAGTGCTTCTGCTAATTCAGAAACAATAATCCAATCTTGCTTGGCTTGACCAGGGGGGTCAACTGCCTTTCTTACTCGCTGAATTCTTCGCTCTCCATTGGTGTATGTTCCATCCGATTCAAGGAAAGAGGCTGCTGGAAGAATCACGTGGGCTAACTTTGCAGTTTCGCACATAAAAATATCTTGAACAATCAGTAAATCGAGGCCGCTGAGTGCCTTTATCACTGCAAGATTATCTGGATCTGTGTGGGCTATATCTGAACCTATCAAGTATAGTGAACGAACATTTCCTGATTCTACTTGCCTAAGCATTTCAGGATATGTTAGCCCTGGTTCTGCCGGTGCTTCAACTCCCCAAACCTTGGAAAATGCTGCACGATTTTCTGGGTCGGCAACCGATTGATAATTTGTGTAAACATTCGGCAAAGCCCCCATATCACAAGAGCCTTGGACATTGTTTTGTCCTCGAAGTGGATTAATTCCTGTTCCTTTACGGCCGACATTTCCAGTAAGGAGTGCAAGGCTTGAAAGGGCCATTACTCCTTCAGAACCATGGCTATGCTCAGTCATTCCAAGGCCATGTACCGCCATTGCTGAAGGAACTGAAGCGTAGTAAATCGCTGCTGCTTCTAATGTTTCAACGGGAACTGTAGTGATTTCAGAACATACTTCTGGAGTCATGTCTTGAATCATTGCCTTGAATGGGTCGAGGTTTTCGGTGCGTGAATCGAGCCATTCTGAGTCTGCTTGCATGTTCTCTCGCAAGATAATATGAGCGAGCCCTTGGTATAGAGCAACGTTTGTTCCGGGGCGCAATTGAACGTGGATGTCTGCCATTTGCGCCAATTCAGTAGCCTTAGGGTCTACCACTATCATCTTCATTCCACGCATACGAGCGCGACGAATTCTTGAACCTGTGACTGGATGTCCGTGTATTGGATTGCATCCTGAGACCAATAACAAATCTGTATGATCAATATCGTCCAAACTGTTCGTTCCAGCTCCAGCCCCGAATACTGTCATCATTCCCTTTACAGTAGCAGAATGACACACACGAGCACAATTGTCAATGTTGTTAGTGCCAATAACTGCTCGCATTAGTTTTGAACCAAGATAATTCAGTTCATTGGTTGAACGTGAGGAAGTGATTGAACCGATAGCGTGGGGGCCTGATTCGGATTTGATTTGTTTCCAGCGTTGTGCGATAAATGAATATGCTTCATCCCAAGAAACTTGACGTAATTCATCATTAATTGATTCTCTAATCATCGGGAATTTAAGTCGGTCTGCGTGGTGAATATAGGCTGACGCGAATCGCCCCTTTACGCATGCATGACCTTGGTTAACTGGCGAGTCTGCGGCAGGGACCATCGTCACTAATTTGCCACCCTTAATTCCAGCATCGAATTGGCAACCAACGCCACAGAATGCACAAGTTGTTCGAACCCATTTATCCGGAATCCCTGAAGAGCGTTCAACGCGGTCCTCAAGGGCACCAACTGGACACTCATTTACACAAGCGCCGCAAGATACACAATCAGAATCCATGAATAACTCATCCACACCTGCAATGATTCTACTGGAAAAGCCACGCCCATCAATAGAAAGAGCATGGGTCGCTTGAGTGTCATCACATGCTCTAATACAGCGTGAACAGACTATGCACTTACTTGCATCAAATGTAAAGAATGGGTTTGATTCATCGATTGGAATGCTTTCACAAGCCGGCTGGTTATCATAACGCAATTCCCTCAAACCAACATCTGCAGCTACGTCTTGTAATTCACAATCGCCATTTGCAGTACAGGTTAAGCAATCGAGCGGATGCTCACTAACATAGAGTTCTGTAATGCCTTTTCTCAATCTCCAGAGTTTGTCGGAAGTTGTTGAAACTACCATTCCATTATCCGCCGGGGTTGTACAAGAGGAAGGGGTTCCTCGCCGGCCATCAATCTCAACAACACACATTCTGCATGAACCAAATGAATCAAGGTGTGGTGAATCGCAAAGACTTGGAATGTTAATCCCATTATCTCTAGCAATCTCCATGATAGTTTGGCCGGGTTGGCCAGCAAACTCTTGACCATCAATAGTTACCAAAAATGGTTCACTCATTGCTTTCACCTCCAAAAGATGCTGGCCAGCGTTTCATTGTTGAGCGCACTGGGTTCATTGCAAGGCCACCAAGTGCACACAATGATGTTTCGGTCATCACTTCGTCAAGGTCTGCTAATAGAATGCGGTCTCCCTCTTTTTCAGAATCTGTTCCAATTCTTTCAAGCAATTCAAGTGCTCTTTGGGTACCAATTCGGCACGGTGTGCATTTGCCACAACTCTCATCGCGGAAAAAGCGCATCCAACCAAGTACTTCTGTACGCGGTTTGAAATTTGAACCATAGCATACAAACCCGCCATGTCCAAGTAGCCCATCAGCCGAAGTCAATCCTTCGAATGAAAGTTCAATGTTTTCTAATTCTTCCGCGGCGAAGACTCCTCCGAGTGGACCCCCTACCTGAACTGCTACCACTTCATCAAGCGATGAATGATTATTGAATAAATCTGCAACACTTCCACCAAATGGTATTTCGACACAAGTTGGTATTCCTACATCACCAGAAATCTGAGCAACTACTGTGCCTTTACTTCGCTCTGTTCCAATATTTCCAACCACGCTACCGCCTTCGCGCATGATTGCGGCAGCCATTGAAAAAGTCAGAACATTGTTAACAATTGTTGGGTGGCCAAATAATCCCTGCTCAGTTGGATAAGGTGGCCGTGCTCTTACTTCTCCTCTTCTCCCTTCTAGGCTTTCAAGTAATGCAGTTTCCTCACCACAAACATATGAGCCTGCACCAAGAGCGATTGTGATATCAAAATCCTTACCGAAAAGGCCGTCTTCTCTAGCACTATCAATTGCTGATTGCAATATTCGCTTTGCTTGAGGGTATTCACTTCGCAGATAGACCCAGCCTTGAGTTGCACCGATAGTTTCGGCACAAATCAACATCCCCTCAATCAGTGAGTGGGGGTCTCCTTCCATCAACATCCTGTCTATGAAAGTACCAGCATCTCCTTCGTCCGCATTAGCAACAACATGCTTGATTGGGTCGCCTTGTTGCATCGCCGATTTCCATTTGAAATGTGTTGGGAAACCTGCACCGCCTCTGCCTCTTAACCCACCGGCTTCAAGTTCCTGTAATACGAATTCAGCACCGCCATCTCTGGCTTTAGTCAATCCCGAATATGCGCCAATCTCTTTTTGTCCTGCTAAATTAAGGGGGTTTTCTATTCCCACTCTTGCCAAAGCAAATCTTGTTTGAGATTTCATTTCTGAAAGTGAATCGATTGGGCCAAGTGCTGTGGGGTGTTCGGTTGCTGAACCATTGGTAATCGCTTTCACTAATGAAGATACATCCGTGGCTTGAACCGGCCCAAATGCATGGCGAGTTCCATCAATATCAACTTCGATCATTGGCTCAAGATGGAATAACCCTCTGCTACCTGTTCGAGTAATGGCTGCTGTGTCGTCCACTTCTTGGAGCAATGATTGTACTACTTCCTCTGAACCTAATTTTTGGCTAATACTATCCATGCTGACAAATAATTGAAGTCCAGTTCCTGTGCAACCCATTGGAACTATTTCTTCATCGCGCAAAACTGCAGGACCACTAGTACACAAACCTGCGCAATGTAATGTCCCTACTGTATCGCCTTCTTTGGCTAGAAATTCTGCAACCAATTCCGAACCGCGCGCTCGGCAAGATTCACCCATGCATACACGGACTGTGGAGTTATCAGGTTTCAATTCAGAATAATATCCGATTACACCGCGAACCTTTGCAGCAGTTGTTCCGGTAATGCTGGCGATTTCACGCACTCTTTCAGCACTTGGTTGTCCTTTGGTGCGAATTTCTTCTTTCAGAATATCGAGTAGTTTGTGACCCGGTCTCCCTGGGTCCCAGCCGCTATATTCTTCAGTCATAATTACACCATACAAAGAATCGAGTTCCCTGCTAAACAAGCCTATGCCCTGTTTACTTGTCAAGGTTTTTCTTGTAGTGGGGTGCTACTATCAATTAGTCTCCCCATGATGGCAGGAGCGGAAGTGGCTCAGCAAGGAGTGATTACAAAAATGATATCCGTCTAGGCATTGATGATTCAACTATCCGCAATCTATTGTTTTCGATGATATTCGACACCATCAGGAAGAGGATTCCATGGTAAGACATCGCACCAATGCCCAATCTTCCAAGCTCGGGATTGAGTCATAATTGAACCTAGATATATCGGCCCTTGATGTCCGGTTGCGAGAACTTCCTCAAGTGCTTCCTTGCCACGGTCGCTAAAGCGCGCTGATTGGCGGTTTCCTGTCGGCATTGCTCGCCCGTTCACATCTGCGGGTTCACACAGTTCCAATACGGCGGAACCTGTGTTTGCATCATAATCTTGTAGAAGGACAACTGCATCAGAAAAATCTTCCCTGTGTAATGTACCGTTGTCGTTACGCCAATTCCACCAATGCGGGCACCATGCTTTCCAGTCGCAGAATCCTCCGCATGAAGCATCGCCAATAGTTGGTTTCATCGGGAGTGGCGTTGGTACTGTTTCTTGCCAAGCAGCATAAGCGGCTTCAAGGACATTTTCACCTTGAGCAGCCCACTTTGACGCGTTTTGAGTATACCAGCCTTCTGTGCGAACTGTTGGAGCGTTTGGGTTGTTGGCGAGAAGAATGTCTCGGTACATCCGAAGTTGACGGTTGACATCGGTCTTCAATTTTCCCTCTGGTATTCGGCCTGTTTTTAGATCGGCGACCAACCATCCAACCAATTCTCCAGCATCATTGACATCACCCATAAGCAAATCTAGGCGCCCCATGAGGCGTCCGTCGGCGGTTTTCAGTTCGCCTTCAACTGCGATTGTGAGTTTCTGTATTCGGCGCCATAGGGCGGCGGTGATTTGCTCTTGTTCAAGGCTCTGTACACCAACATGGTCCAGCAGCATCATCACAGCGCCTCTTTGATTTCGAATAGCCTCATTCCATTTATCTTCCTTCCATTTTGGTCGACGGGGTGTTGCATCAAAAATTGCCTTTTCTTCATCCCACCGAAGTTTGAGAAGGCGTTCTCCTTCTTTCGGCAACCAGCCACTTTCTGCATCTGGCCGTCCTGAAATATCAAGATTGAGAAGATCTTCGACCGATGCGTGGACTGCAGTACCTAGAGATGCTGCCATTCCTGCTTTACGCGGTAAACGTTGTCGGCTGAGCCAATACATCCTCGGGCACGTCTCGTAACGATTCCAAGCGGAAGGTGAGAGCATGTGAGGGCGGGGCTCTGGTGGTGATTGCTCCGTCATGTTGTATGCTTTACTTCAACAAACATGAAGGCACCGATGTTACAGTTGAGGCAAAATGTTGAAACCTAAGAGCATCAGCATACCCACATGGAACGCCCAAGTGTCCGCCTCAATACTAAAATTGAAACAGAAAATGCAATGGTTGTCTCTTGTTTCCCAAGCATCGGAATGGTCTCGAGCGTTGTTGCTCATTTTTTGATTGACCATTTAGACTTGGAATTTGTTGGAGCAGTCATTGACCCGCGCCTTCCAGTCATTACATTAGTTCAAGAAGGTGAGCCTTTGCCTGTAATTCGAGCATATGCTGGCAAACCTCAATGTAGCATTGAGGGGTGTGACCAAGTGATTCTATTGATGAGTGAACTTGTAATCCCTGAACCTTTGGTTAATGATATCGTTTGGGCTATGTTTGAATGGTCACGGGAAAACAAAATCGTTCACGGCGTTGTTATCGATGCTTTTGCAAAAGAAGGTATGAAAGGAAATCTCAACGGTGCAGAACCAACCGTCGAGTATGAGGATACCGAGGGCGTGGATGTCGTTGGAATTGGAGCAAATCAAAAAGTCAGAGACATGCTGACTTCGATGGATATCACCTTGCTTAATCAAGGGGTCATCAAAGGAATCAATGCTGCAATCTTGAGTGAGGCGCGCCGTCGTGGTTTGGATTTGATGTCGATTATGGTGGAAGCCGACCCCCGATGGCCTGATGCACGTGCTGCTGCAACTTTGATTGAGACACTCAACAAGTTACTACCAACTATCGATTTACCTCACGAGCCGCTGCTTGAAGAAGCTGAATTACTTGAAAATCAAATCAAGGCAATGATGGAAGGGGCTGATGCGGCCCCTGGTGTTTCAACCAGCAACTCAATGTATGGATGATATCGCATTCATTCGTTTCCAACTAAGAACTAGAATTGCCAACCCTAAGAAAAGGGATATGAGGCTTACCAATATAGGGAATAGCAAAACATGTTCATAGGGCAAATGGAACATGTCGAGAAGAGATTCTCCTCTCGAAAAAGTGCCGCCTGCTGATGCTGTTAATAGCATCAAACCGCATGCGGCGAGACCAGATGCAACATGGAAAGAGGTGGATTTCTTAGAATCCCATACATTGTTTCCAAGACGCCAACGAACGATAAGGCATCCAACTGCAAAACCAAATCCAGTCATTGAAAGAAATATTTTGTTGACTAATATGGGGCTGTTCAATCCTTCTCCAGGTGCTGAAGAAAGACCGCTCAAAATTGCGAAAGGTGTTGCGGCTAATCCAAACGTAAGGGTGAAATGAGCCACATGATCGAACATCGAAATCCACGACGGTTGTTTCAGGATGCCAAAATGAACGAGAAGTAATAGGGTGAAACTCAAACCTGCAACTGAAAAAGCACCAACGACTAATTCGGTTGCCACTACGTGGAATGTTTCAGAAGAATTCATGCTTGGTCGCCCCCATGCTTCCCTGCAAGATAATCGTGACCGTGCAATTCCCATTGCTCTTCGCTCCAACCGTTCGGCAATCCACCTTCAGGTATGGGTGCTAGTGTAGTATCAGGGGATGTGTTTTGAGATGCGCCGAGTGCCTCATCTACTACTGATGTTTCATCGTATTTTGCGAAAGATGGACTTGATGTAAGTCGGGTTTGGAGCAGAATTACAATGCCGGCGGTCACGAATAGCAGGGCGAATGCTTGGAGATAAACTGCACTCTCTTCAATTTCCCAACTACTTTCTTCTGCTGCAAGAATGAACCATGGTGTCGTTTGCGCTGGACCTTCCCCTTCGAGAATAACGCGCCATTGAACGGTTGTTGGTTGCAATGCTGCTGGGATGGTGGTTGTCCAACTGTTTTCTCCTGAAGAGTTTACAATCGAATTCATAATTAGGCCGTCTTCAGATTTCCATTCGAATTGTATCGTCTCGGTAAATTGAGTTTGAATGCTTAATTCGGTTGGCGTGTCAATAATACGGAGAGTCGGGGGTGTGAAATCCGCAGTAAGGCGGGGTAAATTTTCTGGTACTGGTTGAACTGAAACTTCGTGACCACTAGCAGTACTGCCAAAGTATGGTGAAGAATAGCCGCCACCGTGATGTATTGCTGCATAAAATGTGGTAGAGCCTAGCGATGAGGCTCGTACAACCCAAGAGATACTAGTTTCATTTTGCCCCGGCCCAAGTGTTTGTTCAATGTAATTCATCGCCCCCCCATTGGCGTCTGAAAGAATTTCCCATCCCGCGTCTTGTGGCATATCTGAATGTCCGGTCATGTCGGTAAGCAAAAATAGTCCAATTAAGCCAGAGGTGCTTGTTTCGAAATTGGTTACAGTAAGCGTTATTGTCGTTGGAATTCCAACATATATCGTTTCATCAGTAGAAAGGGAAAGAATTGTCGTTGAAGTTTCATTAATCGAGGCATCGCCATGGCATGCGCCACCACATTGCAAGTCTTGGAGTGAATCTCCGTTGCCCCCGGGCTCAGCAGCACCAAATATCGAGCATAGCAAAAGCAACGAAAGAACAAACACGGAATGTATTCGGGATTTCATTTTCAATTCACTCCCTCCGTTCTATCAATGCAAATCCGACGGCGCCAACTCCGACTAACAAGAATAGTATTCCAGAGACCGTCCCGCCGAGTGAAGATGGGCCCGGTGTCTTGGCTGCAGCAGGTTCGAGTAGTACCGTTTGTGGTGATGAAGAGCCTGCAACAATGGGAATATCGCCAATTTGTGGCTGAATAATGTATGTATTTTCACCTGCAAACAAGGGTGTATCTGTGAATGATTCATCTGTACTCGTTCCAACCATTACACCATTACGCAAAATATTGAATGTGGCATTTGGCCCACCCCATTTCCATTCCAAAACAACTTTTTTATCTTTAGATTCGGCACTGAATTCTGAAAGAACTGGCCCTTGAGTTGCGGTAAGTTGGACGTTATTTGTCGCTAAGCCGCCTAAATCATCGATGACTGTCAATGTGACAACTGTATTTGCAAGTGGAATCATTTGTATCTCAAAGCCCGAATCTGAACCTTTGTTGCCTTCGGTATCGGTCCATGACCATGACGCTTCAGTGACTCGTCCATCGGTATCGCTGGATTGGCCGGCGTCAAGGATTGCCCATTCACCAATCCAAATGGTTTCTGTTACCACTTCGATATGCGCTACAGGTTCAATGTTGAGTATGGTTGTTGAGGCGATGGCTGTTTGCCCAGAAGTCATGTCGGTATCTATTGGAGTGACATGCACTGCCCACGTTTGACCTGGGCCAAGTAAATTCGCTGGGACGCTTGTTTCATTCATTAACGAACCTTCAAGGAAACCATTTCGATACCAAGAAATTTCTGTTTCTACAGCATCGTCGTCGGCATCTGCAGTTGTAATAAGAAGATTAAGTGGGCCAAGCGCGGTTATATTCGAAGAGAGGCCCAAACTTGCATTTGGAGCGGTATTGATTATTGTCACATTTACTGAAAGAGATGTTGAGCTGATACCGCTCCCATCTCCTGCATTCACTATTACAGTCCAAACATCCCCTTTCAATGTCGAAGTGGCCGGCAGTGTAGTCAAGCCTGTGAGTGATGTTTTTTTGATACCATTTCGCCACCATGTTATTTCTGAATTGGATTCATCATCGCCGTCGGCATCGGACATCGAAAATTCGACAACGATGTCATCTGTGGTTTGGGCCTCAGAATGGCTCAAAGAAATCGATTCAGTAATCGGTAATGTGTTTTGAACGGTAAGTGGGGGGCTTGAGGTCCACGACGACCATTCTGTGCCATCATTCACACGGACTTTTGCAAACCAAATTTGGCCTTTTTCGGTGAAGGTTGAAGGGATTGTCATGCTATTTTCAGCGAAGGGGAAAGGTGCACTGTTGAGGAACCAACTGATTTCGGATGCAGTTTCTGCATCCCCATCTACATCGCCATAGGTGTAAGTCACAGAAAAATCATCACTAGTATAGATTGTCGTGGGGCTCAACAGGACATCGGATGCTGTTGGAGCCGTATTATGTCCACTTCCGATTGAAACTGAGAGTGAAGAGAGCCATTGTGATACATTCTCACTGTCGTTTGCTCGTGCCTGAACCATCCATGAATCGCCATCACGAGTAATGTAGGAGGGGAGTGTTTCCATATCGTTTAATTCTGAGATAAGTACGCCATCGAGAAACCATCGTACATCGAAATGCACCGTGTCTAAATCATCGTCTGAAGTGCTACTCGTAAACGATAAAGAATCGTCAGATGAGGGGGTTTCTGGTTGTATTTCAGGGGTTGTCAACGATGGTATTGAATTGGCAATTGTCAGAATGTTGCTAGTAAGAGGAGTTCCTGGGTCTGAACCATCCGATGGAGTGACTGTCGCTTTCCAATCTTCGCCTTTTGCAGTAGCGGAAGATGGTATGGTCAATCCTTGCATACTCGTTTGTTCAACATCGTCTTTGAACCATTGAATTTGCGTTCCGGATTCAGGATCGTTGTCAGGGTCCGAATAGGTGTAACTCAATATCAAGGTTGAAGTTGTTGTCGCCCCACTAGGTCCAAGAATTAGGTTGGAAATACTCGGTGGTGAATTTGAAACGGCCCCTGCTTCTGAAATTTGATACGAGGCTGTGGCCCAACGGTCGCCGGTGTTTCCACTGCTACCGTCTGCTGTCAAGCCTGCGACTGAAACAGTAGCTATTCCTGAACCGGTCGCTGGTGCAGTCCAGTCAACGCTCCATGAACGCTGATTGCTCCCTGTAACCGAGTGTGTTGCACTGTCTTGGGCGCTGTTAACATTGACTGCAAATCCCATTCCTGCCGAGAGTGTTCCCTTGTCCACTTCAAGGCTAAAACCTCCTTTCGACCCTGTGATTCCATTGCTCACTGTAATGGTCAGTGTCGAACTTGCCCCTGCAGTATATTGAGTTGGTAATCCGGTAATAGCGACGGTCGCTGCAGGGGTACCTGATTGAGAATGGCACGTACAGCCAGCACTTTGTTGATATATTCCCGCTGATTTTCCTTGTGTTAACGGAATACCTCCAAGGAGGACGAGGAGAATCAATGTAAGAGCAAGGTATCTTCGATTCATACTTGCACCACCACACGAGTAGTTATCAAAGGCTTGGT
>JABJFI010000110.1 GCA_018662825.1 Methanobacteriota archaeon
CCCAATCCTGCTTTCATGTACTTTGCATTCAAGATAAATGGGATAGAAAGTGTTCCAAGTATAATCGCCATGAAAACGATAGAGACCGTGAATGGTGGCAAAATTAAACTGCGTTCGGTTGTTATTATGGTCACATCCGCAGCAACAATTGAATTCGATGGCTCAGCATCGTTATCGTGGACATTGTCCCAAGTGTCAATAACGATATAGAAATCTTGCCAATCTGTCCCTGTAAAGAATGATGAGTATATTTCTGGGCCATCAAGATTGAGCGCAAAATTGACATTGGATACTTGCTCATATTCATGTGAATCGCGATATGACTTCCAGCCTAAGAAATTGAAACTCCTCCACTCGGGCGGGATATTGGAAAGAGATTCCTCAAAGTCCGAATAGAACATATCAGAGGATTCATGAGCAGAATGATAGGATTGGGTATAACTTTCATATTCCTGTGTGGTGAGAAGATAGACATCGCCATCGACTGCATTGAGATCCGTATCTTGCAATGTAATACAAATAGTGGTTCGGTAATTTGCTGAAAGATTTACTCGTAAAGCACCGACACTGTCATTTCCAATGAGCAATGTGGTGTAATGGTTTTCTTCAAGTGGCTCAAGACGCGGCCTCATCCAATCTTCATACATCCAGGGTTCTTCTGGGCTCAAAGCACCATCATCAGTTGGTTGTGAATCTGAAGATTCTGAGCTGCCAGAGCCATCTTTACGAACGTCTTCTTCATAGTACATTTCATCCTCGTATTCACCCCATCCACCCCACCACATTCCGTTGTGGAATGGAACCAAAGCAAGGTGTTGAGCAGTCTGGTTCCAGCGAATAGGAGTTGTGTCTCCTGCACAAGAATCTGCGGCTTGAACTTGCATTGACATTGGACTCGAGAGTAAAAGCAAAAGCATCGGCAAGAGCAAGGTCAGTGTAATTGAACCCACTCGTACGTGTGATGACATGACCTCTCCTCATGCAACGATAGGAAAGGAGGTTATACAAACTAACGGTCAACCTCTTCGCCGAAGTGGACGGATGTATCCACTCTCATCACTTCTACGTTCCTCTTTTGACAGTATTCCTGGGGCGGGCGGTGGAGCGTGGTGGTCCATTCCGAGCAAACCGCCTTGATTTTCGACATGCTCAACGTCCGTATAGGTTTCAGCAGCTTGCTTTGCTTCATCCTCCAGTTCGGATGGTTCTCGCATGACTAGCCAACCTAGAATCAATGCCACAGCAATTAAGGCAACAAAGGTTGCAAGGTCAGAACCTGCATCTGCAAGCCAACTCTTCCAATCTTCAACACTGAAGTCTGACAAGGATGGTGGTTTAGAAGGTTCAGGAATTACACTGATTTCTTGGTCCATTGAATCACAAATCCCAACGCTGTCACAAACCTCTAATCGTATGGTATAAGTTCCTACTTCACTCCAACTTCCAGCGACTCGAGATTCTGAATTTGGCATAGGTTCGACCCAATCATCTGCAGGATTTCCATTGTTATCAGCATCGATTTCAATATCCATATCCCAGCGAACTAACAAATCGGGGGTGAGTGTTTCATCTCGGTTTGAGGTAAAGCCATCGTTGACATTGGTGTCACGATATACTGCAAGAGCAAGGTTTACCTCAATGTCAGAAATATTCGCCATAAACGAATTCGTATCGGATACAATAATTTCGTCCGGGATGAAAATCTCATGAATAATTGGGGGGTAGTCTATAATGACTGTGAAATAGGCTCTAGATACATCTCCGGTTCCAAACGCATCTCTAACAGTAAGTGTGACTATGTATTCTCCAGGCAGAGAATAGGCGTGCCAAGGTGTTGGACTATGGTCTAATGGAGAGCCATCACCGAAATCCCAAGTGTATTGGACAAGTCCATTCCAATCAGGTGAATTGACATCCAATGGGACATATTTTCCTTCAAACGATTGGTCGCCATCACGGGTCCCATCAGAATCAAAATACAACAAAGAGTGGGGTGCTGCAAAAGTTTGTTCTTGTTCGTTGAAGGTTCGAGTCCAATCTAAATCAGTCAATTCGGGAAGAACGCTAACGTCTGTAATCTGTTCATCGTTATACCATGCATCGAGAATTTGAACGGTGATGATTGGCAAAGGATTGGCGATTTCAACAGTCAATATTCTAGCAATGCTTTGTTCACCAGCCGCATCAGTCACAATTAGAGTCACTGTATGAACCCCAGGCTGAGAGAATGAATGAGTAACTTGTGGACTTGCGCCAAATGATTCATCATCAGAGAAACTCCAATTATAAGTCAAGTCACTCGAGTCCCCAACGGTACCATCGGGGTCAAATGAACTGCGCCCATCAAAAGTATAAGGGGTTTCAACTTGGCCGTTTTCAACACGGAAATCAATGATTGAAGTCCCAGAAGTGGTTGTTTTTACAATAAAATCTGCAACAGGAATTTGATTCAAAACTGAAATTGACAACATGGCAAAAGCCGAACTTCCATCATCATCGACAACGGTTAATTCAGCACTTTTTAGCCCCGGTGTATCCCACGAAGGCGTTGGATTTGGAGAATTGGAAGTAGTGAGGGTAAATTCATCTTCCCGGTCTGTCACTCCACCGTCAAGGTTCACGCCTTCAGGGAAAAACCACGAATAAGAAACAATGCTACCGTCTGAATCTTTGAAGACATCAGGCATTACGATTGAGGTATAGGTATCGGTTGACAAAATATCTGAAAATATCTGATAGGGGACTCGGTTGTTAACATGAACAAGAATGTTTTTGACACCAAGATTGATGCCATCTGAAACAGTCAGTGTAAGGTTATAAGTCGCATTTATCCCATCGATGTCACCCCATTCATGAGGTGCTTCAAACATGCCAATACCACTCTCTATCATGCCATCGCCCCAATCCCATTGGAACGACAAATTCTGTGTTGGTACGTTGTCGAAGGTGAGAGATGCTGAAAACAAAATCATTTGATTGGTAAGAATTGAAATTTCTTCCTCGATCAAAACACTGTTCACAGTAATGAGCGGGATAGGGGGGGTATTATCGGTAATGTTCAATTCAAGAACATCTACATCAGACCATGAACCGCCCTGGTCTTGGACACGCAATGTAGCGTTGTATTGTCCAATTGTCCGATAGAAGCGATAAGGAGATTTCAAACCTGATGTTGTCGTATCTCCGAAATCCCAAGCATAGGCGACAGGGGGGTCGAGGTAAGGCAGGGAATTGTTGTCATACGAAAGACCCCATGCATCGAATCCATCCCCGTTAAATTGGATGTTTTCCCAAGTTTGAGACTCGTTCGGAGAAAGAGTTCCATTGGCTGTTGGTTTCATGTTGTTGAGGATTTGAGGAGAAGTCGACAGCGTATCAACAGTTGTTCCAATCATGTCTTTCATTTCCATCTGGAATGTATATTGTGAATTGTAAGGGGCGGTGAACCAAATGCTCTCTTCAGTGCCAACGCCTCCACCAGCAGATACTCGTTTGGTCTGTGTGTCAACAACTATTCCACTGTTGTCTAGCACCTTGGTGGTGACATCGAGGTCTTCGAAGAACGCGTTTGAGAATACTTCGTAGTTGATTTGTGCTGTGTCTGGGGCGCCATCTCCATCACGGTCGCTCAAAATAGTTGTATTAAGGTCCAAAGTTGCCGGTGAAGTAATTCTTGCCGCTTCAATATCTACCGTACCTTGTGGATACGAAGGGCCGCAAGATGTGTAATCGCAATCAGCGATTGTACTAGCATACCAAGTTATGGCCCAAATCTCATCGGTCAAGGCCCCTACATCGTTCAAGTTCCCGAAACCAGGAATCAGAGCGGTCGCAACATTATTTTGGAAATTCAAATCTGTAGCAGACCACAAACCATCGGCAGTCGCACGTGAAACAACGACGCCGTCGAAATGACTCACATCGGCAGTTAAACGCATGGTTAATGGTGCTGGAGATGATGCCCCAGGTGTGAATTTGAATGCTCGAATACCCCAGCCTTCAACTGAATGGCCAGTAGATGACCAAGGACCTGCCCAATCGCTGTTGGTATCCGCAGGTTGCACGCGGCAAAAAGAACCTGAAGAGCATGTCGCAGTCAAATCAAGATTCGAAAATCCATAGATGCCTTGAGGTGAATCTAAAACTGCAGCAATGGAAAAATTCGCAAATATCTGCCCCATCGTTCTTCCAAGCATACCGCTTTGCCCACTGACAGGAGAAATTGCTAAGTTTTCGACACTTAAGCCCCCAGTGGCAGAATCTTGAACTAATTGACGAATAGCAGGGCCGCCGCCAAGATGGTCGGCCAAATACATAGTGAAAATGAAACCAGCTCCATAATCAGCAAAACGTTGATTCCACCATCTAACTGAAAGTTCGGATGATTGCGTCCATTGGTTCAAATGACTCACAAGTGTCGAGTCTGCACCAAAGCACAGGTAAATGGCAACATCTGCATTTCCTTCATCAATCCAAAGATTTTCGTAAGGATCTTGTGCATTATGCAATAAATGTTCTAATTCGTGGGCAAGAATTGATTTGCCCCAAGACAAGGTGATGTCGGCATAATCGACAAATACTGCTTCACGGGAATTTGACATTGAAGGTGCAAAATAACCTCCGATATTGTAAGCACCATCGATATCGTATATGATGATTTGAACTTGACAATTATTATCCACATCAGGTGGGGCAAGGCCTCGACCGTCTTGGTAATCCTTGCCGTAGTAGGTGGTCATTGTTGGATAGATGGTTTGGTCCCACGAGGAGGCAAGATTGTTCAAAACAGTCGAACTGAGTGTTCGCCCGGATTGGACTAAGAAAGCAACTGTTGTTGTCGTTTTAGCAACATATGTGTCGACCGAACCACCTGAAGTTGGAACAGTTAATTGGTCATTGACAACGTGAGAATTACACGCTCTGCCACCTGCTCTAGCAGAGGTTTGTGGCTCATAGACCATGTCTTCGACGCCGGGTCGGCCAGCATCAATCCATTCCTGTTTCAAGAACGAGAAGGCTGAAACAACTGGTTGCTCTTCTTCAATCATCAAATATTCATTGCCCATTTCAATTTCAAAATCTGCGATATCACCTATAACAACTCCACCTGCATTGTAAGGCAGTGGCTCGTTTAAATCATCTGATTCTGCACCAACTGCAAGCAAAAGTGGGGAGATTCCTGAGACAAAAAGCAGGGTCACCAAAAGTAAGGCGGTATTGGAGCGTAGTTCCGACATTTATGGCACCTCATTTATTCGCAAGACTGCTAACATCTGCACGACTTGAAATGAGGTATTTAAGAGTGGGTCTATGAGGCTTCATACATGCTCATGTCAGATGCAGGCAATTTTTACACCTCGCATTCATTTGCGACGGTGGTCATTGCTATGCTTCTTTGCTCCTGCAGTGCATCGATTTCACAATCAGCCCATGCAGTAAATTCACCTTACGAGGTGGTAGAAATATGCGGATATTTTGATGGACTCACTTTCAACGGCACGCTCGCAAACCAATCTGTCCAATGGCAATCCGGACTTGGACCAAGATTGCCTGGGTCAAATGCTTCAGAATTGTTTAGAAATTCGGTTGCTGAAAATCTAACCGAATGGAATGTGTCCATGCATGAATACACAGTCGATAATTTAACATTCACCAATATTGAAGCCTTATTGACGCCGACAGTATTCGATGTGGACACTCAAAGAGTAGTCCTTGTAGCGCACTATGATACCCGCAACATTGCCGAGCGGGACAGTGATGAGAATCGAACAAATGAACCAATTATCGGTGCGAACGATGGCGCCAGTGGGGCGGCTGCTCTGCTTGAACTTGCACGCATCATTCCTGCAATGAGCCTTGAATACGAGGTTGAATTGTTATGGACGGATGCCGAAGACCAGAATTACACACCTCACCGATTTTTCGGTGCTGAAGCGTGGGCTGGAGAACAAAGCCAACAGGATATTGAACGCACTGCTGCCTATATCGTCTTGGATATGATTGGTGATGCCGACCTTCAACTCACCGATATTTGGCCAGGCGATGAAGCACTCTGGAGTACTATTTCTCCTCTTGCTCAATCACTTGGAATGGTCGAGAACCAAACCGATTGCAGTGGTGCGATGGGCGTGAAGATTTATGATCAAAATACTTCAATAGGCGTCTTTGACGACCATGTAGCAGCATATAATATTGGTATTCCAGCTATTGACCTGATTGATATTCGATATGGGCCAAATGCCTCGGCATTCGGAGGATATTGGCATACCCATGAAGATACGCCCGACAAAGTAAGCGCTGACTCATTGGCAACGGTTGGTCGCTTGGTTGAACTAGGATTGAGAAGTGGGGCGTGGATGATGACAAATGCCACACAGGATGACATTGAAGAAGATAATAATTCACTTGATGAAACGCTTATTTTAGATGATGAAGAAACTTCAAAAAATTATTCATCCAAGTCAATCATAGTTGTGTCTTCAATCATCTTGCTTCTTCTTTTGAAAATCTATCTAAGATTGAGTATTTGGAAGAAATCCTCATAGAGTCTTGCGCGGCTAAAGAAGGGAAGGGTATTATCCGCGCATACCTTGACCTAAAATAAGCGGAGGTGAAAATGATGGACGATGAAGAGATGGATGAGAAACTTGTAGCCCTTCGTGCTCGCGTCCAATCAAAACTCGAATCCTCAGAAGCAGCAAAGGTTTCTCGCCAGATAGCGGCAGATGAAGAATTGGTCGTTGAAGCGCACGAGCTTGATGAAGCGGTGGAAAAAGCAACGGTTCGTTTTCAATCCAAACTCGATGAACTTGACCAATCCGACAAATCAAGGCTTCTCACTCTTGCAGCCTCGTTGATATTGGTTGGTAGTATTCTCGGTATGGCCTCTGGAGCATTGATTCTCAACGGCAATCCTGATGATTTACTATCTTCGACCCTGTTTGAAAGAGCCGAATATGTTGATGTTTCGGGCATAGCAATCGAGGCTGAACAAGGAAACGGTGTTGAGAATGTCACCGTCCAATTACTCAATATCGACACCGATGAAGTGATTGCTGAAATGGAAACTGATGAAAATGGCTATTTCAGATTTCAAGAGATACAAAGTAAAGTATTAACTCTCCATGTTGAAGCTGAAGGTTACGTTACCGTCGAACGAGATATTATCCCTGATGAAGCAGGAGTCAAGCCAATCACAATGACTCCTGGCGATGGCCTAAGAGTCGAAGAGGGTGTGAAGAATGACGAAGGCTGGAGGCTCGAATCAGCAGTCGGGCTCTCAACGGCAGTGGGTGTTTTCACGATATTGACTGCCTTTATCGGATTCCAAGCAGCAGTTGAAGTGCGTCGGGCAAAACACTACCGAAGAACACAATATCTTGCAGGTTTTGCTTTATTCAGTCGAGGATTAATCATCTTTGGACCTTTGATGATTCTTGTTGGGATGATTATGTTGAGTATCTCCAAAGATCAATTTGATGATGTCGGTGGTGATTGAATGTATCTCATCACGGTAGAAGGTGGTGATGGTTCTGGCAAAGGTGAAGCGGCGAGAATATTGCTTGAATTAGCCGCTGAATATCCCTTCCCCGAGGTTCATGCTACACACGAACCACGGCGGCACAGTGAACTTGGTAAGTTGGCACTTACATCAGTAAAACTCGGAAACAAAACCCCACTTGAAGAAGCTGGCCTATTTGCCGCAGACCGCCTAGACCATTCCCATACTTGGATTCGCCCTCTTTTGCAAAAAGGTCATGTTGTAATCTCAGACCGAAATATCCATTCTTCGCTAATATACCAAGGAATTGTTGGCAAACTTGGTGTCGAACATGTTGCAAAAATGAATGCTGCTGCAATGATTCCAGATTTGGTTTTGTGGGTTGATTGCGACCCTGATAAAGCGATGAAACGGATCAAATCAGGTACCTTGCGAATGAATAGTGAAAAACAGGAGTATTTTGAAACTGCAGAGATTCAAAAGACAATACGCCAAGGATTTATCGATTTACTTTCAGGTGATTCAAAAGCACCTGCGCCTTTTGACAAATGTTGTGTTGTCGGTCCAATTTTGAACGAAGGAGGGCTTGATGAACTCAAGAAGAAACTTCGTTCAGAACTCCGCTCTTTCTTCAACCGAAAGCCAGCACCTCTCAATGTTGTAGCCGATGAAGTAGACCGCCACTTACTTCGAACTTTAGTGGCAGATGTCAAGAAACAACAACGCCTTCCTGGCGCCCCTCAAGAACGAACTTCAATCCATATTGGGTGGCTTTCAGGACGTTCTCCTGCGGAGTGGATGGCTTATGCTGAGGAAAAGTGGGATTCAGACAAAGCAGGAGTGAATGATGTACCTGCGACACCCCATGCGCATTCGTGTTGGTCGGTGTTAGGGACATTATCCTTGATTGTTGGTTCAAGCGAAGTACCACGCCTCCACAAAGCGTTTGGCCCGCATCGAATGGTGACACAACGTCACACCCAGAGACTCATCAAGTGGATGGAGAAAACCCGTTGGGTTCACAAACAACAATCTCATGTTCCTTTTGCAGAGGCTCAAGTGTTCAAACTTAGGGACAGTCGTTTGGGTTACGGACGCCTTGCTCTAGCCATGTGGCCACTACGCAGTCAAATCGCCTCATGGAGACGAGCAAATCCTGATGCAGAATGGGCCGGTGCTTTACGGGAAATCTTGATTCCAGACGATGGCAGAACTCCACGACCTTCAATTCGTAAGGCTATTGGGTTTATCTGTAAACGGCTCGAACTGCTGAGCAGCGGCCATGAAATGTGCCCAGTCCCTTCATCGATTGATGAATTAATAGCATGGTGGGAAACTCCACCGCCAAAGGACTGATCACTGTTCTTCATCTTTGACTTCCAACTCAAAACGGGCGTTACCCGGTAATATTACCTGACTTGCTTGTTCAAAAAAATGTGGCCGAGCAGAATATGCTGCAGCAGTAAGAACCGCAATGCCAATTCCAAATGGTGCCCCAGTCAGGGGTCGTGTGATATTGTTTGATTCATAACCCGTAAGTAATTGTGTGAAACCGTCAATCAATAATGGCACACATAGGATTGCACCCATTCCAATCCAAGCCCTGGTTCTATGGTTATCTCTATAGATTTTTTCAAGCCATTGGTCAGGCAATAGGGAAAGGCAAGAATCTTTGATTGTCCAGCGATTATATCCATAACGAGAAAACACCAAACCACCAATTGCCAATCCGAAGAATATTCCTACATCACGGGTGCAAACTGGCATTTGATTACCGTTGATTTCCCATGTTCGTTCGTGCTTATTGTGGCAATTCAGATCACCAAACATGTAGATAAAGCCTGTATAAGGGTCAAGTTCAGTCCAAGCAAAAGGTTCGTGCATGTGCGAGGTGCCATCATCGTGAATATGGTTCAGTGAAGAAGGCGTGTTGCCTTTTGAGAAAGCACCATCTTCAGTTGCATAATCCCAAGCATTCGCTCTGGCACCAAGTTCTGGAACGCTATCGGTTGGCAATATCAGTGGGACGAGAAAAAAAGAGACTAAGAAGAAAGTGCTAATTCCAAACACCCAAAGACCGACTTTACGCTCTCGATGTCGGTCAAACAAGCCGTTCTTCTCCATACCTTGGCCAGTGTTAACCAATTGATGAAGTTTCGCTCGGCAGGATGCGAGTATTGATGTGCAAGGCCGATGTAGAGGTGTCATGAGCCTCGCAGAGGGTGAACCGGTTGGTCTTGGAACCGGACTTCAAGCAGGGGCATTCATGGGCCTATATCTTGGATTCAGTTTAGCCGTCATATCAGTCTTAACCGACCCAGGAGAACTCAAACGCTTGGTTTCATTGATGTGTATTCCTCCGATGATAGGCTCGATTTTGCTTGGTCCTTTTTTAGCTAGGCGTAAGCGACCCGTATTTCTTGGGAAACAGCCCCTTATTCATGCGAGGGATTTACTACATCGCTTCAATGAAGGTCAAGGAAATTGGCGTGTTCTCAGCCACGTAAAGAGCGATGGTATGGCGATTCGTATAGACATGCACAATCTAACCAATGTTGCTGGAGTTGTAGATGCTGGCTTAGTATTAGCCGAACAATATTCGGTTAAATTCATCGTTGGCCAGGGCATTAATAACAGCCGTCAACCCGAATTGAGAAACAAAGTTCTGTCCCAAATTGAAGAGAAAGTAAGTCTTGCTCGTCGTTCGAGAAGTGCAAAATCAATTGAAGTTTCACCTGAACCAACCGTCAAATATGTTGACCAACAACGAAAAATAAATCGCGCTATACTAATTCTTCTTCCAATTGTCTCCTTCTTTGCATGGTTAGAAATGAGTGGAAATTTGTAATTGCTGAAGTAACAACCCATCCTTTACATGAGTTGCCGATTTTGCAATGATGATGACGGACATGCCAGCCTTGCTGAAACGTCTTGAAAAAGGCGGCATAGTGGTGCCAAATCTCGTAAAAAAGGCCATGATAAAGGTAGATGTTTCAGACTTTACTGATTACGATGTTGAACCGTTTTTTGCCGACCGCCCTATCCCCTTTATTGAAACAGACGAAGGTGGAATCAAAACTATCTCGGCACCTCACATGATTGTAACATTATTACATCATTTGGAATTGTCAGAAGGACAAGAAGTCGTAATATTAGGCGCTAAAGGCGGCTATATCGCTGCTCTTATCGCCATAATTGTGGGTGAAAATGGACGTGTCCGATTACTTGACCCTTCTCAACTTGCTGTAGAGCATGTCCAGTCTCGTCTTACTCACTGGCCGACAGTTGAATCAAGAGTATTGGAGGCAGTTGAGATTGCGCCAGTTGCATTCCCTGGGGATTTGAACCGTGTGCTGATTACCGGGCAAGTTCGTGAATTGCCTGAATGGCTCTCATCTCGAATCGTTGACGGAGGATTTGCTCTTGTACCTCTTGGCAACACTGCGGGGCAACATTTGATGAAAATCGAGCGCCAAAACGAAGAAATGTTATCAACTGATTTAGGTCCTGTTTCGTTTGGCCCTGTCGACGTCAAAGATTCCGAGACTGGACCAATGAATCCCGATGAATTAGCCGACTTGCTTGAATTAACTATGGAGACATGTGAAGAGTTGGAAATGATAGATGAACAAGAAACAAATGCATTACTGGATTTGATTGCCAGTCTTCGTCAATTGCCTGCAGATTTGCCACCACCAGGAGATGGTGGTATTCCGATGAGCGAACATCCGATGGTTCAATTGATGTGGGAGGCATCTCCTTCATTCCTTCGATTATGGCCGATGTTGCAAATGATGTTGCATCCAAACCTTGCTCAGCCAGGTGCGATTGATTGGAACGAAGATGACGATGACTTCAACTTCGATGAATTCAAACGCTGATTGACATGGTTGAACAAACGGATATGAAAGTCATATGCTTGAAATCTGAATTATTAGATTTATCTCCATGAAGAATATTGAGGCACACCCCTATGAGGAACCACTCACTCGGTGCATCATGGCACATGGTGGTTTGGACAGTGAAATCGCTCGTTTGAAGCACAAGGATGTGCGTAAACGTCGTCGTGCAATTCGTGTATTGTTCGATACCGATATTCCAAGAGCCCTCGAGGGTTTCGTCCCATTGCTCAACGATAAAGATGCTTGGTTTCGTTCAAAAGCACTGGAAGCGCATCGAAAGTGGGCACCAAAGCAAGGTGTTGAATCATTACGAATTTTAGCGACTCATTCTTGGCTTGATGCACGACGATGTGCTGCTAATTTACTGGGGGAGTTCTCACAAGACACCACCGAAATCGCTCTGTTGTTGTTCGAAGATGAAGATTTGACGTGTACGCGCAAAGCTGCGGAAGCACTGCTCAAAGGCAAAAATGCTGCCCTTTATTCTAAAAAATTGCAAAAACATACAGACAGCGCTCTTAGACGAATGGCTGTATTGAGCCAAGGCGCAGATGCAAAACATCGCTCTATCGCTCTTTACGATGAAAAGAACAGTGTTTGTGAAGCAGCATTACAAGCCATTTCCGATAACGGCGAAACGCTGTCAGAGAAGGAGATGAAAGAAGTCCTTAACCGAGGTCTCAATTCAAATTCTCTGCTCCCATCTGCAGTTCATAACTCCGGCGAAGTTCTGGTAGAAATCGCTCGACAAGCCGATGCCCAAACAATGAAGGCATTGGTCAAAGAACTCCGTTCACACTGTACTTCGTTAGATGATGCTGCGATTCAACTATTGCTTGAACATGAATTATTTGTCGTTGCTGGGCGTTGGATGCAAGGTAAAAAAGGTCAAGAAATCGATGCATTGCGTTGGAATATTCTTCGAAATGATTCGGTTGATGTGATTGAGCGTGCTCGCTTACTTGAACGACTTATCGGACGTTGTGGAGAACCTGAAATTGCAAAAGAAAATAG
>JABJFI010000043.1 GCA_018662825.1 Methanobacteriota archaeon
GCTTGTCTAATCATTGTTTTTACAGCAGGAGAGCGTGCATCCACCGGGTGTTGGTACCCCTCCAAATCATCTCTTGAGACTGCATATACAGTTTGCACTAAATCATTTGAGCCAATTGAGCCACCATGAAGTTCCATTCTGGTAATGAAATTTTTCGCATCCAGCACATTTGAGGGAAGTTCAACCATCACGAATAGCGGAACACCATCATTTGGTCCTACATTATTGGCTGTGAGAATATCTTTGACAGCCTCGCCCTCCTGTGGGCTTCGGCAAAACGGAACCATCAGTTGAAGATTATCTAATCCAAAATCATTCAAAACGGAATCCATCGCTTCTAATTCCATTTCAAATGCTGGCTTGAATTTTGGGTCTAGATAGCGTGATGCACCACGCCAAGCAATCATTGGATTCTCTTCTTTAGGTTCAAAGATTTTACCACCTAGCAATTCACGGTATTCATTTGATTTGAAGTCAGAAAGGCGAACTAATACTGGCCTTGGATGGAAGGCTGCGCAAATCAAACCCACGCCCTCACGTAATTTGTCAATGAATAAGTCTCTCTTGTCTTCATATGCCCAGGCTCTTCGTGCAATTACTTCCACTGCTGCACGAACGATTGAGTTGTCCTCATCTGCCGATAATGCTTCAGCATATGGTTCCAGACTTGTAGAGATAGTTCCATTTTCTAGATATTCAACTAGAGCATCATAGTGGACAAAGGCCAACGGATGAATACATACTTCGGAAGATAATACGAATTCAATTCTCGCTAATCCTACGCCATCGACAGGTAACTGTGAGTCGATTAGTGACTTGGTTGGGAATCCAACATTCAGTTTAATTTTTGTTTTTAATTTAGTATCACTCTTAACTGAAATCACATTGATATCAAAAGGATGGTCTCCCGCATATACATATCCTGTATCGCCTTCAGCGCATGAACCTGTAACTATGCAATGGTTGACAAGATTCATCGCTCCAGTACACCCGACAATGGCAGGAATTCCAAATTCTCTTGCAATTATTGCTGCATGAGAGGTACGCCCTCCTTTTCTAGTGATGATTAATGAGGCTTGCTTCATCAATGGTTCCCAATCAGGAGTTGTCATTTCAGTAACGAGTACATCGCCTTCTTCAAACACTCGATTTTCATATTGTATCTCTTCGAGAAGAACTCCCTCAGAAATTTTCTTTTGCATAGCTCTCTTCTTTTCTAAAACTTCGCCATATGAACGATAAGTTCTAACTCCGCCGCTAGCGATTCTATTACCAACTGCATGACCTGTTGCCAATACTTGTTCCGTTTCTTTCAATGTGCTAATCAGTTTTTCATCCATTGAATATATCTTCAATATTGCCTCATCACTGCGAGCAAATACAGTCTCTGGTCTTGCCTGAACAATGAATAATTGACCACTCTTTCCATCCTTAGCCCATTCGATATCCATTGGCATTCCATAATGCTCTTCTATCGATAAAGCCATTTGCGCTAACTCTCTGCATTCAATATTATTCAGTGCCCATTGCCTACGCTCTTGAAGTGATACTTGACTAACTTCAACATCGTTAACACCATCTTGAGCATATACCATTCTCCTATCCTTTGAACCGAGAACTCTGTTTACGATTGAGAATTTATTTCTCCTCAAACCTTCTTTCCAAACTGTAAATGTGTCAGGAGTTATTGTACCTTGAACTACCAACTCCCCTAATCCGTAGGCTGCTGCAATGTGAATAACTCCTTTATGCCCAGAATCTGGGTCAATTGTGAACATCACTCCGGAACAAGCCAAATCAGATCTTACCATCTTCATTACGACAACCGAAAGGGATGATTCAAGAGGATTCATTCCCTTATCCAATTGATAGCCAATTGCTCTCTCAGTGAATAAACTGGCAACACATTGCCGCCATTGACGAATAACTGCCCGTTCTCCACTAACATTGAGAAATGACTCGTATTGACCGGCAAATGATGCATCAATCGAATCTTCGGTAGTTGCTGATGAACGAACTGCAACATCAGTTCCTTGACCATATTCATCACAGAGGATGGAGTATGATTCTATTATCGCTTGCCTAATTTCCTCAGGCACAGGAGTTTGTCGAACTATAGCTCTAGCCAATTGAGCCCTTGAATGTAAATCCAAATGGTCACTTACATCTGCATCTTCCAGAACTGCTGCCAATGCAGATGAAAGAGTGGTGCATGATAATGCTGATTTTCTTATTTCTTCAGTACCCTCTGGCTCGGCAACATTCTCCCATGTCGATTCAGGAACTTCACAATTAACAAAAATAGAATACGCATCAGTAGTGACGTTGAACCCGTTAGGGATTCGTATTCCCGCTGAAGAGAGGTTTCTGTGCATTTCTCCAAGAGATGCGCCTTTGCCTCCTACCGTCGCAGTATCCTCTTTACCTACTTCCGAAAACCATTTTATCAATTTATTATTAATCATAATATGCACTCTCAATTTACTACTGGTAATCAGTTGTAATTGCATGAGGTTGATAATACTAGGGTAGTGTAATAATTAAACTTCAGTGCCAAGGGAACTTAATTGATAAGTAGTGGTACCGCTATTTCACCACATGACTTAATTCAATGGGGTTGCCGATTGACCATGAGAATGAAATTATTTTTAATGCGCTTTAAATTGGCGCCAATAACATGATTTAGTGGCCCGAATACTGCAAACAATTAGATTGAATTATTGATTTAATACGGAGTGGAATTGGATCTCTCAAATAATATTGCTATAATTTAACTGTATTCGCAAACACCGAGTTTCTCCTTGGACACCTACCGCTTTAATAATTACACCTTCTTGTGAAAGACATGGCTGCTGTAATTTGTGGATATGCAAGATCTCCTTTCACCCCTGCTAAGAAGGGAGCCCTGTCGGGTACCCGACCAGATGATGTCGCCGCCGAGGTGGTAAAAGGGCTAATTGATAAAACAGGATTGGACCCAAATCTAATCGAGGATATTATTCTTGGTTGCGCCTTCCCTGAGGCGGAACAAGGGTTTAATCTAGCACGAATGTTATCATTTCTTTCCGATTTACCACCATCGGTAGCGGGGGTCACAGTCAATCGTTTCTGCGGGTCATCGATGCAAGCAATTCATGATGCTGCAGGACGTATCGCAATGGGATCTGGAGATGTATTTATTGCAGGAGGCGTTGAATCCATGACTCGTATCCCAATGTCCGGATTCAATCCAATGCCAAATCCACGGCTGGCGAAAGAGATGCCAGAGGCATACACCAACATGGGACTAACTGCAGAAAATCTTGCTAAAATCTATGAAATCGAGCGGGAAACTCAGGAAGAATTTGCAATTGAGAGTCACCGTAGGGCTACAAATGCAGAATTTGGTGGTGTAATAATTCCAATCACAACAAGTGACGGGGTAGTGTCTAAAGATGGCTGTATTAGGGCGGATTCCGATTCTAGTTCTCTAGCCAGACTCAAACCGGCTTTCAAATCTGATGGAAGTGTAACAGCTGGAACATCTTCACCACTCACCGATGGTGCAGCATTCGTACTTGTATGCAGTGAAGAATTTGCTCTCGACCAAGGACTTGAAATTTTAGCCTCAATAGAATCGACAGCAGTATCGGGTTGTTCCCCTGAGATAATGGGAATCGGTCCTGTATCTGCAACTAAGAAGGCATTACTTAGAGCCGGACTGAGTCTAGAAGAAGTTGATGTGATAGAACTTAATGAGGCCTTTGCGGCACAATCTCTTGCAGTAATTGAGGAACTTGGCCTAGATATTTCCAAGGTAAATATCGATGGTGGTGCACTCGCTTTGGGCCACCCACTTGGCGCTAGCGGTGCAAGAATTGTTGGTCGTGCGGCTACTATCTTGGCGCGAAAAAATGCGAAAATCGCACTTGCGACTATGTGCATAGGTGGCGGACAAGGCATTGCTACAATTCTCAGGAAGGTGGAAAAATGATTCTTACAATTGAATCTCCACATCAGTCCGTAAAGAAACAACACAATGGCGGCATCAATAAGGTCGCAGTTATTGGAAGTGGAATTATGGGTGCAGGAATCGCTGCGCATTGTGCAAATGCTGGATGTGATGTACTGCTATACGACATCGTTCCAAGCGGGGCAGAAGATAGATCAGTGATTGCTCGAGATGCTATATCAGGCATGAAAAAGAGCAACCCTGAAGTCCTAATGCATCCTTCAAATGCACAGAGAATTCATCCAGTAAATCTAGAAGATGACTTACCACTTCTCCAAGACCGAGACTGGGTCATCGAGGTCGTTGTTGAACGTATTGATATCAAGCATACCATCTATTCCAATATTGAAAAATATCTTTCTAAAGATGCAATTCTATCTTCAAATACCTCTACTATTCCCCGTTCGTCCTTGGTCAAAGGTATGAGCCCTTCTCTCGCTTCGCGATTTCTAATAACTCATTTTTTCAATCCCCCTCGCTACCTACCCCTATTGGAGATAGTAGCGGGAGAAGAAGTCCAGGAGGACCTTTTCCATAGAATGAGTATATTTGCTTCTGAGAGACTTGGAAAAAGAGTTACTCTTTGTAATGACACTCCTGGCTTCATCGGTAACCGACTGGGTATTTATTTCGTACAGCGGGCAATTGCTGCAACTCTCGATTATGGATTCACTGTGGAGCAGGCTGATGCTATGCTTGGTCGCCCAATCGGTCTTCCAAAGACAGGTGTTTTTGCGCTAATGGACCTAGTTGGGATAGATATTATTCCTACCGTTGTTCAAAGCATGGTGAGCAATCTACCACTCGAAGATTCATTACACAATATCGCCGGAAGAGGAGAAGAAATCATCGAGACGATGATCTCCCAGGGATATACAGGACGTAAGGGCAAGGGAGGATTCTTTCGCCTCAATACCGATGGTGAAACTCGTATCAAAGAGGCAAGAAGCCTCATCGATGGAACCTATTCAACCGCAAATCGTCGAGCGGCATTCACCTCGGCAAAAGTCGGGCGTCAAGGCCTCAAGCGTCTAATGACTCATCCCGATGAGGGCGCAGCCTTTGTCAAGGAAATATTGCTAGATACATTTGCATATGCATCTTCACTCGTACCAATTGTAAGTGAGGATATCGGTGCGATAGACGGTGCGATGAAGGTAGGATATAATTGGAAGAAGGGTCCATTCGAAATGATGGATTCTATCGGACTTGAATGGCTTGTTGAACAGATGACTTTGGCTGAAATTGAAATCCCACCATTCCTCGCACTCGCAGCAAAAAACGGTTCATTTTATGGAATTGACGGAGGAGAAATAACTCGGGTCAGTTACTCTGGAGACCTCATCCAAATTCTCAAAGGAGCTGGAGTAACCACTGTTGCAGATATCAAACGCCGTCGTGGTAAAGCGATTCGTAGGAATGCTTCAGCAAGTATCTGGGATGCTAACGATGGCGTTCTACTGGTTGAATTTCATTCCAAGATGAATGCCCTTGACCCATTAATCATGGAAATGCTACTTGCTGCAGTTGACCTCTCAGAGGGCGATGAATGGAATGGAATCCTGATTGCAAACGATTCTGCTAATTTCTGTGCTGGTGCCAACTTAGGACTGGCGTTATTTGCTGCAAATCTCGGTGCATGGGGTACATTAGAGGACTTTATTGCTCTGGGCCAAGACACATATCAGGCGCTAAAATATGCAGATGTCCCCGTGGTATCTGCAGCAACAGGAATGTGCCTTGGTGGTGGATGCGAGATTCTACTCCATTCCGATGGAGTAGTTGCACATTCAGAATCATACATCGGTCTTGTGGAGGTCGGAGTCGGAATTATCCCCGCTTGGGGCGGTTGTAAGGAGATACTTGCAAGACTCACTCAAGAAGATTTAGTTGGTTCTGGACCAATGACTGCACCTATGCAAGCCTTCGAAACTATTGGTATGGCTAAGATCGCTAAGTCTGCCCATCAAGCTAAGGATCTTGGTTACCTAAGAGCGAGTGACCGTATCACAATGAATCGTGATAGTGTTCTATCTGATGCCAAATCTTTCTTGCTAGAGTTGGCTCAGGATTATTCTCCTCCTAGTCCCCATGTCTATCGCCTTCCGGGGCCTTCAGGCAAAGCCGCACTCAATATGGCATTAAACGACCTTGCCGCTGCCGGACATGCTACTCCACACGATTTGACTGTTGTCGGAGAACTTGCGCACGTGCTAACTGGTGGTGATTGTGACCACACCGTTGAATTAAGCGAGGATGACATTCTTGCGCTCGAAAGAAAGGCAATCGCAAGTCTAGCACGTAATGAACTCACACTAGCAAGAATGGAACATATGTTGGTTAAAGGTAAGCCTTTGAGGAATTGAGGAGGGTTGAATATGACAGTATACAAAGCCCCACTTGAAGATTATAAATTTCTCTTCCACGAAGTATTCAATGTAGTGGATGTTTGCAAACGATTAGGGTATGACCAAGTTGACCAAGAACTCATCGATATAATGACCGAAGAATGGTCTCAATTCGTTACCGATGTGTGGAAGCCATCAAATATTGATGGCGATAAATTTGGTTCACAGTTGAAAGATGGAGCAGTTATTTCTGCACCTGGATTCAAAGAGGCGTGGAAACAAACGGTTGAATCAGGATGGCTACAGGCTGTTTGTAAAGAAGAACATGGTGGCATGGGGCTACCTCTCTTCTTTCGCAATGCAATGGATGAACCTGCCATTTCGTGCAACATGGCAATATCTGTAGTAGCTGCACTGAGTTTAGGTGTTTACGACCTCATCATTAAGCATGCCTCGCAAGAAATAATCGACCGCTATGCTATTCCGGTAAGTTCCGGTGAATGGTGTGGTACTATGTGCTTAACTGAACCACATTGTGGGACAGACCTTGGTCTGATAAAAACTAAGGCTACACCACAGGATGATGGTTCCTTTTTGATTACCGGAACAAAGATTTTCATTACAGCCGGAGACCACGATTTATCAGATAATATCGTTCACATGGTACTTGCAAAACTACCAGATGCACCCGAAGGTTCCAGAGGAATATCTTTGTTTCTTGTACCAAAATTCCTCGATGACGGTGATGGGCTTTCCAATAAAATTAATGGTACTTCTGTTTCTGGTATCGAAGAGAAAATGGGTCTCCATGGTTCACCAACCTGTGTACTCAATTTTGATTCTAGTAAGGGGTGGCTAATGGGTGAGGCACACACCGGTATGGCCAAGATGTTTGAAATGATGAATCGAGAGCGATTAGCCACTGGAATGATGGGGCTTGGTCTTGGAGAAATTGCATATCAGAATGCTCTGGCATGGTCACTAGAACGAAGCCAAGGACGCGACTTGCGCGGAATGAAAGATTTAGATGCGCCAGCAGATAATATTCTCGTCCACCCAGATGTACGCAGAATGTTGCTTAAGGCAAAGGTCAACTGCGAGGGTACAAGAGCTCTAGGCACATGGATAGGTATCCTTCTCGATGAAATGAATAAGGGGGATGGAGAATGTAAAGAAAATGCAAATGCATTGATCGCCCTTCTTACACCGGTAATGAAGGCATACTCTACCGACATTGGTTGTCAGAGCGCTTCATTATCGATTCAGGTGATGGGTGGCGCAGGCTACTGCACTGAATATGGTGTAGAGCAATTCTATCGCGACGTAAGAATCGCCCCTATATGGGAAGGAACAAATGGCATTCAAGCTCTAGACTTAGTTGGGCGCAAAGTTACTCAAAATTTTGGGAAAAACCTCCGTCACTTGTTATGGCCATTGCTGGAATTCATAGAAGAAAACCGTGAGGTTGATGGAATGGTGGAGTTCAACAAACCTCTTCATCAGAGTGTGAAGGGCTTACAACAACTAACTCTTCTACTCATGGCTGAAGGTGCAGGAAACCCACATTTCCTAGCAGCAGGTGCCACAGATTATTGCACTTATTTCGGAAATACCATGCTTGCATACCTATGGGCTAGAATGGCAAAGGTTTGTCTTGCTGCTAAATCTGCAGGTACATCGACCGATTTCCACGATGCCAAACTTGCAAGCGCAAGTGTATTCTTTGCAGAAATTCATCCTGATAACGCTGGACTTGTAGCAAAAATCATGGCTGGTCACAAGCATTTGATGGCATACCCGGAGGCTGCATTTTGATGAAGATGCAATACCCAGAAAGCCGAGGTGCTGGAGCATATTTAGGTAGTTCAAACTGGAGATTAGTAACGCCTTGGGCAATTCTATGGCTACTCATTGTAGTCGAATGTATATTGTGGTATCAGGATAGTCAAATCTTAGTGAATATTCTATTTTGGACACTTGCAATTTCAATAGGTTTGAATACAGCATATTTAGGTTTTGAGTCAAGGGTACTAGCGGTGTTTTTCAAAGTACATCCATACGCTGGAGCTGACATCTCCAATCCAGATTGGCGCATAATCGAATTCACTGGCTGGGGCGGAAATGAACCGATGGGGTATTTTCTTCCGGCCAAAGGTGATTCGAAAGGTTTGATTTTGTACATGCATGGATATCGTTCATCTGTTGGGTGGGCTGAGAAAAGGATTCTCCATTTGCGTGACCAAGGATTCGATGTAGCAGGTATCGATATGAGAGGCCATGGAAGATGTGATCTGAGTCGAGATTGGACATTGCTAAAAATAGCAACTGATATCGAGGCTTTTCTTGACTGCATACTTGCTGAATATGAAGAAAAGCCACCTGTACATTTCTATGGCCATTCGATGGGCGGATTTCTTGCAATGAGGCTATCTAGTAAAAAATCGGGATGGTGGGGCGAAAATCTTGTTTCGATAATATTAGAATCCCCCGTTGCATCCATTCCAATGCTTGTCAAAATGTGGGCTGGACCATTGTGGAAACCCAGCAACTTCCTAATTCGTAGAATTATCCGTAACGAAGCAATGCGGATACATCCTGATCTTCCAATACGGTTTATGGATGCAAAAGTACCACAGATTGGAGTTACTAACATTCCAGTACTTACTCTTCAATCCAAAGTCGATGATACACTTGGAAGGTCGCATTATAATACAGTAAAAAAGCATTTCAAAAAGAATCGTGAAAATAAGTTTCACCTAATTTCGGATTTGGAACACACAACGACTCTCGATTCTACTACTCGAAAAGAATTGGTAGAAAACTGGCTTAGTGAGAGGAGTTGATTTCATGAATAATGAGAAGAGATTCAACAAGGCTGTAAAGGAAATAATGAACCTAAGCAATCGGCCCGATGACAAGACTCTATTGCTGCTTTATTCATTGTATAAGCAAGCAAAAGATGGTGATGTAAATGGTGGATTGCCGATTAATGGAGGAATCCCTGCAATCGCAAAATATCGAGCTTGGAAAAAGCAAAATGGCAAATCTTCCGAAGATGCGATGTCAGAATATGCAGACCTTGTAGCGATTCTTTTCGAACGTTCAGAAAAAATATCGAATATCGAGTCGTGGAAAGGTCGTACGGTTCTGATTAGTGGTGCTAGCCGAGGCCTCGGTCGCGCAATGGCACTACGTTTTGCTGAAGATGGAGCGAATCTAGTACTCCTCGGTCGCACCCTTGAATCAAATGATGATAAGGGCTCACTAAAGGATACTGCTAAACAGGTAGAATCACTTGGTGGTAAGGCTGTTGTTGCAGTTTGCGATGTTCGGAACGATGAGGATGTTATTGCAGCCGTACAGATAGGCGTGGATTCGTTTGGCGGGATTGATGCAGTTATTTGCAATGCAGGAGCACTATTTATTGCACCATTTGATGAAACCCCCATGAAAAGGTTTGATCTTGTACACGAGGTAAATGTCCGTGCCTCTTTTTCTCTCTGCCAAGCAGCACTGCCTCACTTGCGTAAGAGTGATAACGGCAGAATATTGGTGATTTGCCCACCTCCGTCTTTGGACCCAAAATGGTACAAAGGCACAATCGCATACACGATTTCAAAATTCTCAATGTCAATGCTAGTATTGGGGTTGTCCGAGGAATTATCAGGTGATGGAATCGCTGTCAATGGAATGTGGCCTGCTACAACAATAGATACCGCAGCAGTTCGCTACAACAAAGCCCTCGGTGGTGAAGAAATGGTTAGACATAGTAGAAAATCGACAATTGTAGGTGATGCAGCATTCATAATAATGAGTAAATCAGGAGAAATTACTGGTGGATTCCATACCGATGAATCAATACTTAGGGGAGAAGGCGTTGAAGATTTCGACCAGTATGCAGTCGAGCCAGGTATGACATTACAACCTGACTATTACCTCTAATCGCTTTGCGCATCTTGACCGGTTGATGATTGGACTGTTTTGCGAGTTTAGTAAAGGAATAATTGATGAGAGGCCACGATAGACCACCAACATGGCCGAAGTGGATATTGAACCAGGTTTTATCTCCTTGATTTTTGAACCGACTCCTCCAGTTGAAATGCTTGAGCGGGACAGGCGGAACTGACGGAACAAATGGAACAAACGGTGCTGATGGTGCTGATGGTGCTGATGGCATGAACGGGACAGACGGAACTGATGGAACAAACGGAACAAATGGCCACACCGCCCTCGCGGTAACAAGTACTGAGTCACCCGGCACAAATTGTGCAGATGGTGGAATCAAGATTGAAGTAGGTGTTGACGACAATGATGATGGTGCCCTACAAGCAAGCGAAATTGATCAAACTATCTACGTCTGCGATGGTGCAAACGGCGCTGATGGAACAAACGGCACTGACGGAGCAGATGGCGCTGATGGAACAAACGGAAGTGCCTCAGCCAGCACCATGCTAACAAGTATCTCGACTCCTACTTTGACTGCTTGTGATGCAGGTGGAAGAGTCATCAAGCAAGGATTGGATAATGGAGATGGTGGCGGAACTGCGCAAAATGGAATTTTGGAATCCGGTGAAGTAGATTATACCACAACCTATTGTAGTAACTATCTTTTAGGCATGGTCAAAGATATCAATTCAGGCTCAACTAACAGTTCTCCTCAATACCTAACTGCAATCGGCAACACGCTCTATTTCAAAGCGACTGACGGCACTAACGGGTCCGAACTATGGAAGAGTGACGGAACAAGTTCAGGCACCGTAATGGTCAAGGATATCAATTCAGGCTCAAGTAGCAGCATTGGCACTCCATATTTCACTGCAATCGGCAACACGCTCTATTTCAAAGCGACTGACGGCACTAACGGGTACGAACTATGGTGTGCTGAACTAGCATCTTACGGTTCAGACGTGGCAGTTCACCATGAAATTGCCTACAGTTGAGGCAATGAAAACCACAAGGGATTCTCTTGTAGCCACATGTGTATACATGGTTACGGAAGGACTTGGAATTACCCGTAAGGAAGGTTTGAGTTTTCCGGTACGAGCATTCGATGTATAACTATTCATTGTACGATGCTGTGTGGTATGTTTGTCCACCAATAGATATCTGAGTTACACGGTCTGTAGCAATGTTTCTGTATTCCTCTTTTTGCATATCAAAGACAATTTTAAGATTGTATTCTGATGGGTCATATGACATTTCATCGCTTACTCGCCGAGGGTTTTTTTCATCTCCATTTGGCCCTTTCCACACTCCAATTCTTGCCGTCATGTTTCGTAGTGTACCATCGCGTTTCTCAAATTGAATGCTAAACTTCGTGTTTTGATGCTGACTTACCAATTCCAGTATACTTGGCTCAGGGAGGAACTCTCTACCCGATGTTGAAGGTTGCCCTGGGACGTATGCTCCGCGAGGTGGAGGGGGAGGTGGGAGTGAAGCAATCTGCTTTTGAGTTAGTATCGCGTGTAGTGTTCTTGGTACTGCAGCCGAATCGATATCAGCGCGGCCCAGAAGCAGTATCATGCTGGCAATCATATCGGTATGCAAAGGACGGGAACGGGGATGTATTGAACGAACACATGCATTCTGATTGTTAAGGTGAATTGGAAGGTGGTCTGTGTTGAATCTCGATTTGATTCCAAAATCCATGAAGGCGGCCTCAAGTGGGAAAATTTCAATCGTTTGTCCATTGATGGTCCGTTGAAGAGAAATATTGTTTCCTACAGATTTGGGCGTCCAAAGAGTACTTGTGAGGATGGTTTCGCACCAAAGTAAAGCGCGTTGCACTGCATCGATTTGCTTTTTTTCAATACTAACTGGACATTTTAGAAGTCCAAAAGGAGTCTTATGAATCATAGATTAGTAAAGAATTCCACTCCTAATAAATAAAGAGTTGAATATTATACTCACATATATTCTACGACTGTTGAATTCAGAGATACTTTACCACACTATTTCCAGATAGCATTCCGGTAAAAGCATTTTTCTATAGAAATAAGCATTTGATGAATTTTTAGATTTTGCATCCCAAGGGCTATGTATCGTCAGCCATCACACCGGGATATGAATAAAGCACACGCCTTGCTTTTTGCCTTGATGATGATGACTGTTTCTCTTGCCGGATATTTTCTTGGAGGTGATGAAGACTCAACCAACGAAGATATTGAATTGAAAGATGAAATACAACTGCTTTCTGCCGTTTTGGAGCAAAATTGGGATATTGTTGATCACAACAGCGGAAGATTATGCTCATTAGCCTTAGATGCAACAGGAAATGTCCACGTTTCTTATTATTCTCAAGACCAAATGCTCAAGTACGCAGTCTATGATGGAGTTTCTTGGGAAATTTCAACTGTTGAGAGCCAAGTTACGGAGGCGAGCTCCTCAATCGCGATTGGGTCAGATGGAGACATACATATTTCATATGTCGATAATTCTCGCATCCTCAAATATGCCCGCCACGATGGAAATAATTGGGACATATCATCAATAGATGGTGGTGGTGAATCATCTCCTCATCACATTGAAATGGTTTTGGATTCGAACGAAAAAATTCATATTGTTCACCAGGGCTATTACCCAAATTCCTCCGATTCTCTAAGATATACAACATATAACGGCACATCTTGGGAAACTTACAATGAGGGAATTAATAATTTTAGTGGAATTCAATTATTAGAAAATTATTCAGGATATGCCGGAGGTTCGCCCTCAATTGCAGTAGATCTCGATGATAATATTCATATTTCTCATGAATACGAGGTAATGGATCAATTTTATCCACACAATACCAGCACATCACTCATACACTCAACTTACAGCGAATCAATATGGAATCATGTAATCATTGATGGCGAAACCAACGCCGAGGGAAATTGGCATGGTTATGAATCTTCCATTGACATCGATTCTCTAGGTAATGTGCATGTAATGTACTCTGGTTATGGGGAGACTGCCGAAGATAAAACGAACGGTTCAATTCTCAAATATGCGCATCTAAATTCTGAGTCATGGATCGTTTCAACTGTTGATAATTCATCAGACAATTCGCCATGGGAGATAAGTGATTTAGGCTTGAATAGTGCATTAGTAATCGACTTTAACGATAACCTTCACGCAACTTATTCGGGTGGCGATGATGACCCCATGTATGCTACCTTGATTAATGGCACATGGGAACTTACATCTTTAGAATTACCATATACTGAAGCAAATCTTGGTGTACGTCTAAATGGGGATTCATCTTTTGCAATCAGTTCAGATGGTACTGCACACGCAATAGCCTTTGACGACAACCACGTTTCCGATGAATATTTATTGAGATACACATCTTGGCCTTTGGACTTAGATGGTGATGGGTTTGCAGGTCACGAAGACTCATGTGCAAACACTCCTGGTAATTCCACTAACGACCGTTCTGGTTGTATAGATACAGACGGAGATGGCTATTCAGATCCAAATACAAATTGGACAATTATCGATGGTGGAGATGCTTTCATATCTGACTCAACACAATGGAGTGACCGAGATGGAGATGGATATGGAGACAACATAAATGGGCTTAATTCTGATAATTGCCCGGACATTTGGGGCAATTCAAGCCTGCGGGGATGTATGGATGCAGATAATGATGGAGTTGATGACTCTCGAGATGCCTTCCCGAACAATTCTTCAGAACAATTCGACGCTGATGGCGATGGTTTAGGAGATAATGTTGATGCCTTTCCTAATGATATATCGGAGTGGATGGATACTGACGGAGATGGAGTGGGAGATAACATAGACGGTTGTCCAGATGAGGCAGGTAGCCCTGCGGGAAATACCCCTGGCTGTGAAGGTGTGAAGGATGATTCAAGCATTCCAGGTTTCGGGTTAATTCTCACAATTTCATCCATGCTTGGAGCCGTTATTATCATATTACGTCGAAATTAGTTTTGCGAGTTAATCCAAGATTCATCAAAGGAATAATTGATGAGATGTCACGATAGACCACCAACATGACCGAAGTGGATATTGAACCAGGATTTATCACGTTGGTTTTCGAACAAACTGCTCCCGAAGAAATGCTCTCACGTGCAAAATCATTCTATCATCAGATGAATGAAAGAAGAACAACTCGTCATTTTTCATCCCAAGAGGTGCCTCGTGAATTAATTGAATTAGCGATACAAACTGCAAGTACTGCTCCATCAGGTGCTCACCTCCAACCCTGGACTTTTGTAGCCATATCAAATTCACAACTCAAAACCCAAATCCGAGTAGCTGCGGAGCAAGAAGAACTTCGTACCTATGAAGAACGGATGCCAGAGGCTTGGTCTGAACTTATCCGACCCTTAGGCACCGACCATGTCAAAGAACACATTACCACTGCTCCTTGGACCATTGTTCTTTTCCGTCATAGTAAGAGATTACGTACAAACGGTGAATGGGGTCCAACGTACTATTCACAAGAATCCTGTGGCATTGCTGCTGGTTTACTGATTGCATCCATTCACAATATGGGTCTTACGACATTGACCCACACCCCGTCTCCGATGAATTTCTTGCGAGAACTACTTGGACGACCTGACCATGAGCATGCCATGCTCCTGATGCCGGTTGGCTACCCATCCGATGATGCTCAAGTTCCAAACCTTCAACGTAAGTCACTGGAGGAAGTTTCAACATTTTTCGACTAAATTCGATTATGACGCGCTGGTGCAAACTTTCTATACTGGAGTTTTGAGGCCTTACTATGGATTCATCTAGTACTTTTTGGGACAATGTAGAATCTCCTGATGACAATAATTCCGAATCTAAGAATGAGGAGGAATCGACCTATCTTGCACGGGAACCTCAAGAAATCTCTAAGAAAATTATTACACTGTCAACATTGCTCATGTTTAGCATACCATTGCTACTCCTTAGTGCACCTTTTGCATTAGTTGGAATGGGGGTTCTTGGTCAGGATGAATGCTGGGGCGATTTGGAATATCTAGAAGACGGCAAATTGCATTGCGTTGAAGGTGAAAAATCTCCTAACCCCACTTATTCCTTCAGTGAGACACATGTAATTGTTACACACAGCCAAGGTTATTCAGATGTGCTCCGTTGGGAAATAATAGGGGATGGTGGAGTCATTGGATATGCATACTACGATGCGTATTATGATGAAGAAGAGCCATGGTTTTCCCATGGTTATTGTGAATGGGAGGGTGGTGAAAACGTTGGTAGCGAACAATGGTATTGTGGAGTGAATGAAGAATCAGTCTCACGTTTTGGGTTTGAAAATTGGTATTATTATTGTGAATATCAAGAGATGAACTGGTATTGTACCGATTCATTCGGTCAAAGCGCCAGTTTTGCGGATACGTCTGATGAAACTCGTGCCGATGCCAATGTCCTAAACAAATGGGTCTATAATTGCCTACCAGTTGTGACCAAATCACCATTTGAGAACACTTCAATGATTGAAATCACCGAAATTGAAGCAAAAGTGGTATTGCCGCA
>JABJFI010000111.1 GCA_018662825.1 Methanobacteriota archaeon
AATTGTATAATCCGATGAAATCGGTAAACGTTTTTCGGATGTGCTTACCATGTCGTGACTGCCTCCATCACTTGCTTCAGCAGAACTGGAAAACATTCCAATCAACGCCTGAACGGTGACGCCGATGACAAGTTGGTCGCCATCCTCTGTAGTTTCAGTACGCATAATCAATTTAGCCGCAGCGTTTTGCACTTCGCGATTGATGAGCGTCGGTGAAATATCCACTGTTGAAGTATCGCCGCTGCTTGAAGTTACACGAATTGAATAAGTGTCAACCGTACTTGAGAGATGGTCCTGAGAATTCCCCATGAAGATCGTAGCGAGAGGGACCGTGAATTTACTTCGGTCATTATTCATGTCTTTTGATTCGGACCAAAGAGACTCTTCACCAAATAGTATTTCTGCGGTTGCTGAAGAAAAGGAACCTCGGACAACAAAAGAAAGTTCATTCGAGTCTTCATTCACACTAATCTCTGAGACTCCAGGGCTACTTCCGAGTTCAAGACCTGCAAGATAAGGAACTCCTGTCAAAAGTAAGTATCCAACTGCGAGGGTTATGGTTTTCTGTCGGTCGATAGAATTCCACACGAGATAGAAAGAACCTGCCATGATTCCAACTACAACAAGTCCGAATGGAACTGGGCCTGTGATGTCTTCAAGCCAGTAACTATTCAAAAACCACATCAAAATAAATCCAAGTCCAGCCAATCCCAATCCGATTGGGTTTGCAGTTTGAAAGAAAGTTTCACCAGTCGGGTCTGGAGTTGCATCAACCATTTCCGTAACTTTCACATCTACTATTTCTGCATCTACAGTTTCAGTTTTTGTAGCGTTGGCTTTGTCTAGTAATCCACTCATTGTAATCCCTGCTAAATGGCCGTTTTACGAAGGGGATTATCAAAGCAACCCCTGTATGAGCCCATTTGGACCCCTTTCTAGCAGACTGTTGAAAAAGCCGTCACAGCCCGGGAGCCGATTCGTACCAAACAAAGTCTTCTTCTTCTTCACGGTCTTCTGTAAAGCGTCGGCCTGCGACCGCTGCTGCAAGTGCAAGCATCGAGATGGCTGGAACGATTTCGAAACCTGGCAGGTAAACACCACGGACATAAACCGTAATCATTTGCGATTCACGGATACATCCACCGTTGTTACAAGCGAATTCAGATTCTGCATAGAAGTCAAGCACGTGATAAGCATCGCTCCATCCTTGAGTTTTTGGAGTTCGAGCCATAACTCGGACCTTTGTTGCTGTTGGAATTGCATCAATTTGAACCTTTACAGCAGGCAAGTTGATTGTAAAACCAGCCTCTTCTAGAGATTCACGGCTGGATTCAGTTATGCCGACCTTCATGAAATCAATCTGATTTCCGAGGTTGTATACTTTGAATTCGAAGTTCTTGTCTTTCTTTGGCATCAATTGAACAAAGGGCTCAACAGCCTCTACTTGCACCAATGAATATTGCATGATGTTGACAATCATGTTGTTTTGAGAAGAAGCGGTATTGATTGGTGGTAATGAATTAATTTCCTGAACCGTCGCTGAAACGGAGAGTGTTCTACTTTGCATCACCATGTATGGTGTAGCCCGAACTGAAATTTGGAAATCAACTTCAGCATTTCCACCGATATACATGTCACCAGGGGCCGCTGTTGCTAGACCATCGCTGGTTACCAAAATACTAATCTTTTCTTGGTAAGCAGTTGGGTTATTTGCTGTACAGGTCGTGAAACCATTGTATGTCGAACCTGGTTTAACTTCAATGTTGATTGAAATTGGAGCACATGATAATGAGATCGCCGCAGTCGGTGTTTGAGCCGATGCCGGAACGGCAACAACCATGACTGAGCAAAGGTAAAGGGCAAGCAAGAACAGAGCACGCTTCATCATACAGGTTCCACCTAGTAGTCTACCCCAGCCATGAGACCCTCATAACCGTTGCGCCAAGGTGGCTCTAAAAATGGCATACGCTGCTATAAAATTGTAAGTGGGCCCGAAGGGACTTGAACCCTTGACCCCCCGGTTATGAGCCGGGTGCTCCAACCAACTAAGCTACGGGCCCCTACGCCGAGGGAATGGGCGCAAGACAAGAACTTACCTCTACGTCATTCAAACTGTGTAAGTGATGACTGCGAAGGTTTAACCCATTCGCGTACATTGATTTCAAGTTCATCACGGATGGAATCTGGGACGAAAATAAGTGCTCTCTCATTCGGCTGGGTAAGTGAACGAACAAGCGGCGAATGGTCGGCAGCATCCCTACCATCTTCAATGAGAATACCCTGCTCATATGGCATATATCCACGTTTAGAGATACGTGCGGTAATGACATCTATCGAGGAGTTATATCCTGCTGCTTCGACTAATTCAGAGAGTCTCGGCAGGACTACATCAACCATTTCAGTAGATAGGCCTTCAATTCGCAAAGACTTGTGGAAATCTCTGCGCGACAGCAAACGCATGGCATAATGAGCCAAAATTTGGTCATCATGTTCTGCCCATTCGGGCAAGGCCACACGAATGTGTGAATCATTCAAAGCCGCATAACCGCGAGCGTCGAGAGATGAGTTCAACAACATATTCTCAAGTGGGGACGAAAGTTTGAGTGTACCTTCTTGTGCAAGAGTTCGTGCTCGAGAAAGCATTCGAACCAAATAATTTTGAGTAAGCATGTTGACTTTGTGGAAATATACTTGATGATACATGTGGTAACGAGTGACTAGATAGGCTTCAATTGCTGGAAGGCCCCATGATTTGACGAAGAAATGTCCATCTTTGTTGACACGGAGTGCCCGTATGACTCGAGCGATGTCAAAACCACCAATTTGAGCACCGGTATTTGCTTGATCTCGAACCATGTAATCCATGCGGTCGACATCCAATTGGCTGGAAACAATCTCCTTCATGAACGGTGGAATATTTATTCCTTCATGCTCTGAGTCCCCATCCATGATGGCGAATAAACGGTCACGACGCTGTTGTCCAAGAACTTCAAGAAGTGCTGTTCCTATTTCGGTTTCTTTGGATTCAAGTAAGACGCGACCCCAATGCTCATGAGAATGATAGGTCGCGAAAACCTCAGGTGTTTCAAGAAGGTGAGAAAATGGTGGGTGGCCAATGTCATGTAGTAAGGCCGCCAATTGAATCAGTTCGCTGTCATCGTTCGACACAAGATTTGGTTGAACCTCATTGAGTGAAGAAATCAACATTCCAGCCAAGTGGTAGGCGCCTAGTGAATGTGAAAAACGGTTGTGATTGGCGGCAGGGAATACATACTCACAGGTTGAGAGTTGTTGAATGGAACGAAGACGTTGAAATTCGCGTGTATCAATAATTATCGCATGGCTGGCAGGAACGAAAATATCCTTGTGAATCTCATCACGAATCACACGGTCACGCATGGCCATCCCCAAAGAGCGGTCTACTTTTCCATTAAAAAGACCCCGCTTGCCCAAGAATGTCAAACATTGGTAATTCTGAGTGGAATATGGCTTAGGACAATGCCTAAGCATGGGGCTGAAGTGAAGGCTACTATGGCGGATGCTTTGAAGGACATTATGCTGAAAATAACGGATGATAATCCGGCTACTCGCGGGCAAAAGTTATGGGTCATGTTTGCGCTTTCTCTGTTTCTTGTAGCAACTTTGAATTGGTACGCGATGGTTCGTGAACCTCAAGTTGTCGATATCGAGGATTTGATTCAGCACAAAAATGAAGTCGTATTGGTCGAAGGTGAAGTCATCTCATGGATAGAAGACCGTTACGGCAACGGTGAAGACAGAGTGGATTTGGTCATCGAAGACGATACCGGTGTGATTCAAGTTCGCTGGTATTCAACCGGTGAAATCCCGCCGATTGGAACCAATGTCACTGTTATGGGAGACGTCGTTGATTACAACGGTCGATTTTACATGCAGTCAACCGGTTCAGGCGCTCTGTATTGGGAGGCAGATGATTTGCCTGTTCTCAAACGAGTGTCCCTTACAGACCTTGCCATTGCACCCGAAAGCTATGTTGGAGAAATTGTCACTGTCAATGGATTCATAAGTGAATCTGTAAATCCAGATGCAACCTATACTTCTGCATATATTACCGATGAAGCCCACCAAATGCAACTTCTTATCCAATCATCACCCAGTGTTTGGATTGAAGCAGATTCAAAAATCGAAGTGACAGGAATGATTGCTTATCAAGAAACAAGTTTGCGATGGGCACTCATGACTCAAGGCCCGACCATACTCCTCGACAGAAGCCATTCGCCTCAAATCAAAATGCTCGAATGGGCAGGAGAATCGACTTGGAGTTATGAATCGGGAAGTATGGTCTCCATGGCGGGTACAGTATCGATCACCGACGGGCAGTGGACACTTTCTGGTCCAAACGGCAATGATATCTGTATTCTTCCAACTGACGAGGATGCATCAAACGCTGAAACGCAAGGTTACAATGGCTCAACTTACGAGGCAACAGGTCGCTTGATGTGGAACGACGGGCGAAGTATGTGGTGCATAGACGCAAACAACGGAAATGGCACCAACCTCATTGACCCAATGTCGGCAATGTCGATGCAGGCTATGCTTTCGGCGAACCCAGCCTCAATGTTGCTAACTCCCGATAAACAATATACACTCAGTACCTTTATGCAATACTCTTTCGAACCACTCGATACTGAAGGCTATTTTGTTGATAGCCAGACGTACACTTTTGGACAAACTCGTGTGGCGATGACATTCCCCTCAACCCGAACCGAATGGATCGAAGCAGGTCAAGGCATCGTTGCAAATGTAACCGTTTCTTGGGATGATGAAAAAATGATGATGCGCCTGATGGTGGATACGTACCAGTTAGTTGGAGAACCTCCAGCACCTCAGCCCCTCCTTTGGGATGCAGGAGCAACTCAATGGGGCTATGCCAAGAATCAGTTTGTATTACTCGATGGAAAAGCAGCCCTCCATGACGATGGATGGTATCTCGAACGACCTGGCTCTTCACAATCCATCAAACTCAATGTCCAACTCAATGCCATTGGTACAGATTCATTGCATGAAAATCAATCCCTCACATGGCACGGAAGACTCCGTCAATTCGAGCACCCAACTGATTTAGCACTGATTTTTTCTCTTGATAATGCAGATGCCTTAGATGAAGATGGAGACCGATTGGCAGACAGTTTCGAAGATGCAACTGGATTCAATTCAAACACCATTGATTCGGATGGAGATGGAATCAACGACCGTGAAGAGATGGAAAATGGCACGGGTCCGAACAACGACAACTCCTGAGGTGCTCGTATGTTTGATGCTTATCTCTATGAATTGAGTTGGATGTTAGCCGCTCTGTTTTTTGGAGTCGGAATGGGTACACTTACTGGAATTATTCCGGGTTTCCACGTCAACAATGTAGCTTTAATTCTCCTTGCTCTTGCCCCTGGAATGTTGAGTTTAGGAATACCTCTTTCAGCAGTTGCTGGTATCATCGTATCAACTGGAACTGTACATACTTTCCTCAATTATATTCCTTCAGCATTAATGGGGGCACCGGATGCCGACCAAGCGCTGTCGTTACTGCCCGGGCACCGGATGCTACTTTCAGGTAATGCTGCACGTGGGGTTGCTTGGTCTGCACGAGGTTCACAACTCGGCTTGTTCCTTTCTCTTCCATTGATTATTGTAGCACGTATTGCCTTTGGACCTGAATTGGGATGGTATGAAGATCTGCGAACTATGTTACCATTTATTTTATTGACCATCTCGTTGCTCTTGTTGGCAACAGAAACAACACGTCTGGATTGGCCAAGTTGGTTGCAAAACATATCCGGTGGTACTTTTGGAACCGATTCGCGCTTTGCAGGTTTCTTTTCTGCAACCGCCTTTTTCCTTCTCACAGGATTATTTGGTTGGACCATAATAGGCCCACATTCATTGCCTGCTCGTTCCCCGCTCGACATGCCTGGAGCAAGTCTTCTTTTGCCAAGCCTTGCAGGTCTGTTTGGAATTGCGAATCTGCTCGATATTTACGCAACGACCTCTCACTTGCCTCCGCAAAAAGAGAACTGGGATTTGCCTCCAGCCGGACCTCTCCTCATTCCCTGTTTTTGGTCAGGTGTCGCTGGCGCATCGATGGGCGTTCTCCCCGGAATGACTGCTTCTCAAGCCACAGTCTTGGTAATGGGTGGGCGAAACGTTGCCGCTAAGTTGCAAGGTAAGCAAGGTTTCGGAATGGATTGGGAAACTCGCCGATTGACTGAATTAAGCGATGATGAACTGCTCGAAATCGCCAAAGCAGAATCGGAAGAAGGAGTAGAAGGCCCTCAAACAAAGCAGGATTTGGAAATCATTGCCATTCTTTCTGCTGTCAATACCGCCGTTACTGTATGTGTTCTTGGATTCCTTTACATCATTGGACGTTCACGTTCTGGAGCGACTTTGGCACTCAAGGCAATGTATCCTGTTGACACTTGGAGTAGTCTTGAACCGACCGCTGACTTCATTCGTTTGTTGGCAATTACACTTGCAGCAGGATTGATGGCTATGCCGATTATGCGCTATGTTGGTAAAGGTATGCTGCGACTTCACGCTGCAATTCCACTTCAACAGATGATTATGAGCGTGATTGTTTTCGTCGCCGCTCTCGTGTTTGTCAGTACCGGTTTCATCGGTTTGGCGGTCCTCATTGTCGGAACCATGCTCGGACTATTACCTCCACGACTGGGTATTCGCCGCAGTCACGCAATGGGAGTTATTTTAGTGCCAATTACGTATCTTTTGTTCAAGAACTTGGTCGACAACGCCGGATTCCTTTGAACTGGTCACAGTTTTTCTTCAAAAAGGCAAAGGGAAAGTGATATGCCCTTAGACCGAATCCATTGCATGTTGGTGATACCATGAATGCCGTCTTCCGCTCCTTCTGCCTCGCAGCCCTCATGGTGCTTTCAACAACTGCATCACTCGCTATTTCTTCCTTCGAAGAAAGCCCTCAAACATCGAATACATCCAGCCGTTCATTGGCTTGTTCAGGCGACATCTGCCTCAATGAGGCACTACCAAATCCAAACGGCTATGATGATGCAAGTTGGCCAGGTGGTGAATGGATGGAAATTCACAACTCAGGTACTACTACAGTGGATGTTCGTGATTGGTACTTGACCAATAAGGCTAACAAGACACTGTACTTCAATTCCACATCCATAGTTGATTATGATGCTGCTGATTCCACAAGTTGGGAAATTGAACCGGATGAATACATGGTTATCGCTCGTAATGGCTTACCTAATTCCATCTTTTATTTCGCTAATACCAACGATATAATCTCCCTTTACACCGATGGTGGAGTTCAATTGGACCAAGCAACATGGACTTTTTCTTCATCCGGTGCGCCATCAGGAACTAGTTTGGAGGAAGATAGTTCCAGTCCAACCAGCGACTGGGTTCCGACAAATGGCCCAACCCCTGGTGCGATAAACTCAGGTGGCTCAACCGGCGGCCCAACCGTCTATCCCTCTGATTTAGTCATCAATGAAGTGATGTCAAATCCTTGGCCATCTGACGATAATGCATCGTGGCCAGGTGGCGAATGGGTCGAGGTTTTCAACTCAGGTAATACCGATATGGACCTGACAGGCTGGTCTGTTCAAGATGCTGCTGGTAATATCCTTGATTTTGATTCAAATCATCTAATCGGTTCGGCCATCATCGGTGCTGGTGAAACTAGAATTATTGCTGTCAACGGCTCAGGAAGTTCAGGTGTTTTGAACAACGGTGTCGAAACTTTGTCGTTGTATTGGCCAAACGGAACCAAAGCACAGCAAATAACTTGGACTGATACAGAGGCTGGTTTTGCTCTAGTGGAGGACACATCATCACAATACTGGACATATGCAGCATACCCTACTCCAAATGCAAGTAACCCCTTGGATTTTTCACTCATTGTTACAACACCTTCTACAATCGAGTTTGCTGAATTGTTATCCAACAGCAGTTCAGATGGTTCTGCATTCCCTGATGGAGAATGGATTGAACTGTTCAACACTGGGACAACTACAGTGGATTTGACCGGATGGTCGGTTATCGATGGAATGGGCAATGTGACTTATTTAGACCCTGGCTCTCTTGTTTTCAATCAATCTCAGGGAGCCACATCAATCGACGCTGAAGAGCGACGATTAGTTCAATTCAATGCCGATACTGAATTATGGAATTATTATAATCACCTCATGCTTCGAGACTCGACTGGTCTAATCGTAGATTCAGCATGGTATACAACTGACTATGGCCAGAATATTTCATTGGTCCCCTCGGAAATTGAAAATGACCCTTGGGTGCCTTCTACTTGGATGACTCCGGGCCAACCAGACCCTGGTGAGACACCATCGACCGGATTGGTGATTTTCACTGAAGTATATCCCGATGGTGTGGGCAGTGATAGCCAACAATGGCCTCTTGGCGAGTGGCTGGAAATATACAATAATGGGACGACGGCTCTAGATGTCGGTGGGTGGAAATTGCAATCTTCAGGCCGCTCCTTAACCCTTCATCAATACAATATGCCGTTGCAAGCAACTTCAATGATTCAGCCAGGAGAAGTCGCCCTCATTGCGCTAAATGGGACTACGAGTTTCTATCTCAAACACACAACTCCAGATTCGATAATTCTAATTGATGGCGACGGAAACATGGTCGATTCGATTTCGTGGGTATCGACAACTGAAGGTGAATCTTTGATTGCCCCAAATAGCACCCATGCGGGTGCTGGCCCTCTTGGAACAGGTGCATCAAATGGCAGTGATTGGATTCAATCCGCATGGGCGACCCCCGGTGTTTTGAACCCGATTTGGCCAGCCTATTCTGATTCATCTGACCTAGCCATTACTGAAATCTTGGCCTACTGTAATGATGATTCTATCAACCCACTTGAAGATTGGATTGAAGTCATGAATGTCGGTACTTCTGACCTAAACATGAGTCGATGGAGAATTGATTCTAACGATGGGGACCGACGATTTTTCCGCACCGCCTCTATGTGGAATCAGAGTGATGATTCGATGATACTCGCACCACAGGAACGTGCGGTTCTTTTGATGGAGAACAATGTCATTTCGGGATTAGGCGACCAACTACAACTCTCCGACCCAGATGGAAATCCTGTTCTCTCCGCACAGTGGAACATTGTTAGCGATTGCCAAACCATGGGGCCGGGCGATACTGAACAAGATGGATGGCAGTTGCTGCTGTGGCCAACACCTGGCTACGAAGAGCCAGATGCCTCACTCTTTGCTGAGGCCGAAGATATTGTCATCAGTCGCTTTATGCCTGAAGGCTCGACTACCCTTTCAAGTAATACCGAATTTGTAGAAATCTCCAACATTGGCGACAGCCTTGCTTACATGGGTGGTTGGGTGTTGACACTCATAAATTCCGCTAATGAGGCTACAGATTATATCTTTGATGAGGTAACTATTCCGTCTGATGGTTCGGTACTTCTTGCTGCTGACCCAAGCGGTCTTTCAGTTTATGAAGACGGCACAATCATTGGATTTGATATCGCCATGTCTGCCACTGGATTAACACTCCCTGATTCTGGGGCAACGCTTCAAATCAAGACTCCAACTGGAATTCTTGCAGATACTGTTGCCTATGGCAATGGGCCTGTTGAAGTCGAGGGGTGGAGTGGAATCAGTTTAGCTGAGCCGGTATCAAGTCTATCTCTACTAGTCTATCACCGAGGTGATGGATGTGGTAATTTACCGGATACCGATGTGGCTTTGGATTGGCAACACCGATGGGGACGCTTAGGTGCAAGTACATTCTGCGGACCTACTGTATTCTCTGGAACTAGCACCATTACACCATTAGTTGGTCCTCAAGATGGACTTGTCGACCTGGTGGCTTGGGTTGACAATGCAACAGAATCCCTTCATATTCATTTATACCAAATTGAGCAACCAAACTTGGTACAAGCACTGATTGAAGCACATAACCGAGGTGTAGATGTCACAGTTGTTCTCAACGCTGCTGAATATTGGTGGAACAATTACGACAAGGATAATCAAATCGGTGTCGCTAATTTACTTGCTACAGCAGGAATTGATACCTTTTGGTTCGGAGGACAAAGCGATGAACCATACGCCTATATCCACAGCAAAGTGGCTGTAAAAGACAATGAAAGTGTCTGGATTGGTTCAGGTAATTGGAAGAGTTCTTCTCAACCTGCACCTGATGAGCGTGGAAACTCTGAATGGGGAGTATTAGTCGATAATACGGACCTTGCTCAAAAAGTCATGAATCAACTTGCATATGATGAATCTTCAAGTCGAACATACATAACACAAGTTTATGCTGGTTCCGCACCTTCTGGTTGGTCATTGGATGCACTCAAATCTCTAGTCAACGGAACTCTGGCTGAACCGATTACAACCGATGTTTCCGGTCGCCTCATTACCTGTCCAGACACCTGTGTCGACGGATTGGTATGGATGATTGAACAAGCGGATGAGGAAATTCTCTTGTCTTTGCAATACCTCGATGTGGATTGGAGTTGGGGTTGGGGTGATAACCCAATTGTTAGCGCTTTGGAAGATGCTGCTCAAAGTGGAGTACGTATTCGGCTGATAATCAACGGTGCATATCTCGACAAAGATATTCAAGAAGTCGTTGATACCTTCAATGAAGAATGGAACACTACATTGGGATACGACATAAATGCAATAATTATGAGTGAAGATGATGAGGTCTCAAAACTGCATAACAAGGGTGTCATCGTTGATGCTGAGCATGTGCTTATTTCGTCAATAAATTGGGGTGATTCTGCACCTACACGTAACCGTGAAATGGGTCTTATTCTCAGTAGCCAAGAAGTTACAGCACCATTCCTTGCCGGATGGCATAGAGATTGGATTCGAACCGATAATGTCACAGATTCTGATAACGATGGATTACCAGATTACTGGGAAGTCGCAAATGGTCTCAATCGAACCACACGAACACTTCCAATACTGAATATTCTAGAAGGGAGTCATGATGCAGATGGTGATGGATTGCTCAATGAAGTCGAATATGTGTTTGGTAGTCATGCTACCAATGCAGATACTGATGGAGATTGCATTCCCGATGCAATTGAAGTGACTTGGGCTCAATCTACGGCATTGAATTCATCAATTCCTGATGTATCTCCTACCGCAGCATTGACTCTTGCTGATGCTGACGGTGATGGCGTTAACGAATCGGATGTTCTTGGTTGTGACCTTGGCGGTATCCTCTCGGATAACAATCAAACGACCATTGACAATGGCTCATTGGATGATGATGGCGATATGGTCATCAATCGGGATGATACATGCCCTAATACGATGGCCAACATTCCAGTCGATGTCAAAGGATGCTCAACTGAACAGAGAAATGCCAATGCCTCACCAAGTGCAGATACCAGTTCAGATTTCGGTACTAAAATGATGCTTGCATTCATGATCGGTGGGATGGCGTTAGCTGCTGGTGCATTCTTTATCTTGAGAAATATTAAAACTGAAGGCGAGGAAATCAAGGATTTGATTACCCTTGATAGTGAGAATCAAGCGGCTCTCGCTGGAGCAGAAATCGATGCAGAAAACTGGGAGATGCCTGTACTTGATGGCAGTGGTGGGATGCCAACACCTTCCGGACTTTCACCCGAAGACCTTGCTCGATGCCCTGAATGGCCTGAAGAAACAATTCAATCATATCTCGACCAAGGGTGGACAATTGACCAACTTGCTGACTACTACCAAGAACAAGTCGATGAACACGCTTGAACATCACAAGATTGACAAGGGACCCCACCGTCCATGAACCGATACTATGGTATATTCATCGAGTAACCCTGTTCTGTCAAACCGCTTTTGGAACAACATTAGTGGATATGAAACCATGTCCTACGAAGGTACAATGCAAAAGATTGGAATTCTTTTTGGAACAATGGCGTTTTCCGCACTTATGCTGGTTACCATTGGCATTACAATTGACATGAATTTTATCTTTGTTGGCGCAGGAGTTGGGTTTGTTGGCGGATTGATAGCATATCTTATTCTTCTGTTCAAACGTCCTGAAAATCCCGCTGGACTGATGATCACTTATGCTATTTTCGAGGGATTACTGATTGGTGGTTTTTCAATGATTTTCGAATCTATGTATGAAGGTATAGTCTTCCAAGCCGCTCTCGGCACAGTTTGCATTACCGGTACAATGTATGGATTGTATGCGACAAGAATCATCAAGGCAACTCCGATGTTGAAGAAAGTTATTTTTACACTTACGGGAGGAATAATGATGCTCTATTTGGTCTCAATAATATTGTACTTACTACCTAGTAATTTTGAAGTTCCATTTCTTCACACCTCAGGCCCTGTAGGGATTTTACTAACAGTCTTTATTTTGACTGTTGCCTCTTTCCTCCTCATAATCAATTTCGATTTCATCGAAAAGGGTATCCAACACCGCACCCCAAAAGTTGGTGAATGGTGGGGGGCATTCGGCCTACTAGTTACCGTTGTATGGATATACATCGAAATGCTTCGACTGCTTGCAAAAATCCGGAGTAACTTCGATTGAGGTGGAATGATGCGGAGCATCCCAGTTATCGATTTCTCAGAATATACCAGTGGAGAGCCTCAAAGTCAACAGGCCTTCATTCAAGCCGTTGGCGACTCGCTCAAAGATATCGGGTTTTTTGCTCTTTCAAATCATGGAATACCTCTTGAATCGATTGAACAAACATATGAGCAAGGTGACATCTTTTTCTCACTTAGTGATGAAACAAAAAAAAACTATCTGCAACCACAAATTTCTCACCAACGCGGTTATACTGCGTTTGGCATTGAACATGCAAAAAACAATCCTGCACCCGATTTGAAGGAGTTCTGGCAAAGTGGACGTAGCCATCCAACTACTGGCGAGACTCCGACATATGTTGCTAATGTATGGCCTGACAAAGAAGTGCCTCAATTCAAACCAATTGTCGATGAATTATTCACGCAGATGGAAGCATTATCACAAAGTCTCTTGCATTCATGTAGTCTTTATCTTGGGAAGGAAAAAGACTGGCTTAGTTCAATGTCAACGGATGGAAATACCATAATGCGAATAATTCACTATCCGCCTCTTGGAGAAGATGTACCTGCTGGTGCAGTCCGTTCTGCTGCACATGAAGACATCAATTTCATCACACTCCTAGTTACTGCTACTGCAGATGGTCTTGAAGTCATGGACCATGATGGGAGTTGGATCAAGGTCGTTGGTGATGCTCGTCACATCATCGTAGATTCGGGGGATATGCTTCAAAATATCACCAATGGTTTGTTCAAATCAACGACTCACCGCGTTGTAAACCCAAGCAGTTCCAGTGCCCGCAGGTTTTCCATGCCGATGTTTGTACACCCTCGAAATGAAATTGACCTTACACCACGTCAGGAATTCATTGATTTGACCGGTGGAAAAGCGTTGTATCAATCGATTACTGCAGGTGCATATTTACACCAACGATTGGTTGAAATTGGCCTTGTAGAAGATGAAGGGTGAGTCGATGGGTGAAGACCTCATTGAGCGCTTATGCACCTCGATTCAAAACAATGAATCCATGCTGATTTCTGATTTGATGATTTTTATTGAGGGTGTTGCTCAACGCTCCTTTCCGATTGACGACATTGAAAAATGGCTGCGATGCGTGCATTCAAACGGTATTTCTGTCGATGAAACTACTGCACTCACAAGAGGCATGATGGAGTCAGGTGCGGTACTCGAGTGGCAGGGGACAGCAAATGTTGTTGACAAACATAGCACTGGTGGTGTTGGTGACAAAATGTCCTTGATTCTCGCTCCGGCTCTTGCTGCCTGTGGACTTAGAGTGCCAATGTTGGCGGGGCGGGGTTTAGGCCATACTGGAGGAACGATTGACAAACTCGAGGCGATACCTGGGTTCAATTGCAATCTAACACCTCTACAAATGCAAGCGGCGGTTGAACAAGTCGGGTGTTGTATCGCTGCACAAAATGACGCGATTGCTCCCGCTGATGGTTTACTCTATGCCATTAGAGATGTTACCAATACAGTTGATAGCATCCCACTCATCACCGCCTCAATTGTTTCAAAGAAGGCGGCAGAAGGACTTAATGCACTTGTATTGGATGTCAAATGTGGCAATGCGGCATTCATGAAAACAGAGCAAGAGGCCGTCGCTTTAGCAGAATCAATGGTTGGTGCTGCTAAAGGATTGGGGATTGATACCGTGGCTCAAATTACCGATATGAATGAGCCGATAGGCACGCATATCGGGAACTCATTGGAAGTTCTTGGTAGTGTCTATGTACTTCGTGGAAAAGGCTCGACAGATACACGTGATTTGGTCGCCCTCCAAGGAGGACAATTGCTGGCACTAACCGGGATTTCCTCATCACTTGAAAGCGGTATCAAAATGATTCTAGAAGTACTTGGAAACGGTAAAGCATTACACTGTTTCATCGAAATGTGTGTGCAGCAAGGAACTGAACGAGAGGTGGCGGAACAACTTGCTCTCAATCCAGAGCATGTGTTACCTAAGTCTGAACACATCACGGTGCTTTTAGCACCTGAAACCGGATATATCCAATCTATTGATGCTATGGCTTTGGCCGAAGTTGCCAGAGAACTTGGTGCAGGTCGCTTCGTAATGAGTGACCACATCAACCATAGCATTGGCTATGTTCTTGAATCATCTAGGAATCAGCATCTCAAAAAAGGCCAACCGTGGATTTCAGTCCACCATGACCATGAATTAAGCTCTCAGCATCTCTCTCGTCTCCGTGATGCTTTACAGATTGCGAGCGAACAGCCTGCTGAATTTCAACGATTGATTCGCATCATCACCTAGTTGGCTTGATAGAAGTCGTCATAAAGGTGAGGCTGTACGGCCACTTTGCCGATTTAGCTTAGCTGGTGGAGCGTGGGACTGTTAATCCCAAGGTCGAGGGTTCGAACCCCTCAATCGGCGTAAATTTTCTCAAGAAGTATTCTTGTAGCGTCCAAGGCCATCCACTACAGACAGTTGTATAATTGATTGGTGGGGTGAGGAGTTTGAATATGTTTCTAGATGGCGTTTAGTTGAGTCGACAATCAAACATCAGATTTTCCACTTACTGCCTTTCGTCCACCCATGGTCAAATTTCCAAGAATCCAACAGATCACAGTGTTGATTTGTAACAAGTGGAGAATTACAATTGAACTTGAGTTCCATCGCCGGTACGATATTCGAAAGTGAATTCACCAGGATGGGTTAGTTCATACATCTCACGTATGCTCTTGAAAAGGTTGCTACGCACTGCTTTTTGCAGAGATTCAAGACTGAATCCAATGATAATGAAATGGCGAGTGATTCTGCCACAGTTTCGCAAATGTCTTCGCATGATTTGCCCAAGAGATTGTGAAATCAAATCAATGTGAATAGCGCAAGTGTCGTGACAGCTACCGCCTGGGCGCCCGGGATAGCAATTAATTCCGCCACCGCTCACACCTGCTCCATCAAAGAAGGGCTGTGCAAATTCACCATCATCAAGGCAATCTGGGTCTATTTTCCATCCGTCTAGTTCTTTGTCACAAACATGGCAGAATACATTTCCATATACAATTGAATGGTGTGGTGGCTCATAACCCCCATCGCAATAAGGGCCGTTTGGGGTAGTAATGCTTGGCATGTTAATAATGCCTGCATTTGTCTCAGTTCTGTGTGGTAGGGGGATAAAATTTCTCATACAATACAAGAGGATTCAACACTATATAAGTGATAGAATTATTCCCATTCAATCGTGCCCGGAGGTTTGTGAGTGATGTCATAAACCACTCGATTAGCAGCGCCCTTGACCGTATTGGTAATGCGAGTGCTGATTTTTTGTAAGATTGAATGGGGAATTTCAGAATATCGTGCCGACATTCCATCCATTGACTGGACTGCACGAACAACAATCGTTTCGCCATAGGCACGTACATCCCCATGTACTCCGACACTGCGAACGGGAAGCAGAGCTGCAAAATATTGCCAAGGAATTTCCATTTTCCCTTCTGATGCTGCTAATTCAAATTCTTCTTCGACAATTGCACAGGCTTCTCTAACAACTGCCACTCGCTCAGGTGTTAATTCACCTAAAGTTCGAACAGCAAGTCCAGGACCAGGGAATGGCTGACGTTCTGCTACATTGATTTCAAGCGTACGAGCAAGTTCTCTAACTTCATCCTTATACAAATCACGAAGGGGCTCAACTACAGTGAGTGTCATGTCTTCTGGCAAACCACCGACATTGTGATGAGACTTGATGGTGTCACGAACGCCACCTCCTGATTCAATCCAATCCGGAGCAATTGTCCCTTGAACCAAATATTTCGCACCACATTTCTTTTGTTCATCTTCAAAAATTCGAATAAATAATTCTCCAATGACCTTACGCTTTTGTTCAGGCTCAGTGACTCCTTTGAGTGCCTCAAAATAACGATCTGCTGCCTTGACAGTGACGAGGTTTTTGATACCTTGAGCCGCCAAGAGTTCTTCGATTTCTTCGGTTTCACCTTTGCGCATGAATCCGGTATCAACATAGACACAGTGCAATAATCCGCCAACGGCTTGATTGGCAATAACTGCAGCTACAGTCGAATCAACGCCCCCAGAGCAAGCGATGATTGCAATGTCATCAATGGTAGATTTAAGTGTCTCAATAGACTCTTGAATGAATTCATTTGAATCAAACATTTCATTGGCCCCCATTGACCTCTCGGTCTTGGGCCTTTACTTTCTCGATTTGGTCGAGTTTATTCTGTTTCAATGCAGCCTCGAATTGAGGATTTTTGAGAGCGAGGATTTGGGTGGCAAGATAACCGGCATTATCTCCACGGTCTACTCCAACAGTTGCCGCTGGAACACCTGGAGGTAATTGAGCGATGGAAAGAAGTGAGTCAAATGGAACTTTGCCGCCACAAGGAACTCCGATTACTGGCTTGGTTGTTATAGCCGCCACTGCACCGGGTAATGCCGCTGCTAAACCAGCCATTGCGACGAAAACTTGGCACCCATCTGCTTCTGCTTTCTGGACAATGTCTTCTACGAATTTTGGAGAACGATGAGCGCTAGCCACACGTAATTGGTAACTGACATTGAAGTGATCAAGTATTTTGGTACACTTTTCAGCAACCGGCATGTCGGAGGAGGAACCCAGCATTATGGTGACATCCATGTTACTATGCCGGCGCGGGTGGTTCTTCAAGATGCCTCTTCAAACATATTGGGAATTTGAACCAAATCTTACTCTTCTTGGGTAATATCTGCCATTCGAAATTTCGGCCAATCCATCCCAAAATCGAGTTTTTTGAACTGTTCTTGTGTTTGACATCCAAAGACATCAAATCTCAAAAAGACTGATTCGCCTTGAACAAAGCCATAGATTTGAGCGAAACTATTACCGCTAAATCGCTTTATTGCCATGCAGGATTGGGTGAAACGCGCCGATTTAATATCCCATTCAAACAATGCATCTGCTGGAATCCTTTCCTTGACATCCCACTTCATTTCAAACACATATCCTCCATCCTTGAAAATGAAATCCAATGCCTTAACGAGAAGATAAATCGATACTGATGAATATATGAGGCCAAAGAGTACAGAAACGGTGTGTTGCGATACCAATGCCCATACCATAACCCCGAAACAAATCGAAACTAATGCTACACCGACTTTGGATGAGTTTAGTGTTCCGATTCGGCTGGAAACACCAGCAAGACCTCCCATCAACATGAGCAGCATACTTGCAGCACCAAACCACGGAATGAACTCGTCAGAAGCGCCAGTGAACCACATGAGCCAACAAAAAGCGAGGGGAAGAAAACCCCAAGCCATTGGGAAAAGAGCCATCGATGCTCGAGGCTCAATCTGAACGGTGCGCCATCCAAATTTGCGCATCTTTCGGATATTCATGCTCCTGCCACCACATGGCGCTATATACGCATTTCTTATTCATCATCATATGGATGGCGGAGGCAGAGGTTTCGAGCAGCATAGACTTCATCTACACGTCGAACAGGTGTTGTAATTGGTGCTGCATGAAGTGTTTCTGCATCTATTTGAAGCACTTCTGCGAAGTGTGTGGCAAAGGTATCTAATGTCTCTTTACTCTCGGTTTCTGTCGGTTCAACCATCATGCATTCTGGAACTACCAACGGGAAGTAAACCGTTGGTGCCATGTATCCTTTGTCAAGAAGTCCTTTGGCGACATCCATGGCCGAAATATCATGCGATTCTTTGGCTGGTTGCAGTGAAAGAGTGAACTCATGCTTGGCGACTATAGCCTCTGCTCCATCTCGAACCATCGAATCAACACCTGCCTCTTTCGTTGCTTTGTGAATCGCATGACGAAGATAATTGGCGTTGAGTACTGCATGTTCCGACATGGTGCGCAGGCCACTTCCATAACGTCGGTAATACGCCCAACAGCGGATGACTGCACCCGCATTACCGTGCCATTGCTGGACCTTGCCAATGCTGTGAGTCGGTTGGTACCAGCCATACCACATATCCTCGATGGCCATTTGAGACTCATTTCCTACAGGTGGTCGTTTCTTGACTAGAGGGCCTGGTAAAAATTCCGCCAGGTGCGACTTTACACCGATAGGACCAGAACCCGGGCCACCACCTCCGTGTGGTTGACTGAAGGTCTTGTGTAGATTGAAATGAACCGCGTCGAATCCCATTAGACCCGGTGTTGTAATTCCTAATATGGCATTGAAATTGGCTCCATCGTAATACATTTGACCGCCGACACCGTGGACAATAGATGCTGCTTCTACAATATCTGGTTCAAACAAACCGAGTGTATTCGGGTTGGTAATCATCATGACTGCAGTGGTTTGGTCGGCAACAGCCCTCAACGCATCGAGGTCGATTCGTCCATCTTCTCTGCTAGGAATTTCAATAATTTCAAATCCACACATTGCAGCACTTGCAGGATTGGTACCGTGTGCGGAATCAGGTACAATCACTTTAGTTCGTTGTACTTCTCCACGAAGGTGGAAGTATTCCTGTATGCATCTTACTGCGGTAAATTCACCCTGAGCGCCTGCAACAGGTTGCAATGTGACTTGGTCCATTCCTGAACAAACTTCCAGCATGTACTGCATTTCGTGAAAGATGGCCAAGAGGCCCTGGATGTGATGTTCAGGTTGATGAGGGTGAATATCTGCAATCCCAGGCAATTGTGCAATTACTTCATTGACGCGGGGATTGTGCTTCATTGTGCATGAACCAAGTGGATAAAATCCAGTGTCAATGCCAAAATTACGCTTGGAAAGCCATGTGTAGTGGCGAACCATTTCGGGTTCTGATAAACGTGGCCAGCGAGCATGGTTTTTACGAACCAAACTTGGCGGCAGAGAAATGGAAGATTCAGGAAGAACTGGCGCCGGTTGCGAATAGCCCTGTCCTTTAGCCCCATTATGTTCAAACAAGTTACTCATGCCCTCACCCCTTGAGCTGATGCCCACACTGCAAGATGGGCGACTAACAGTTCTATTTGAGTGGCACTTGTTTGGTCAGTGAATGTCACTAAAAGCCAATTTTTCCGTTCGGGATACCATGCAGAGAGGTCAAATCCACCGATGATACCAACCGAATCCAGATGGGCCAAACAATCCTTACTTGAACCCGGCAATTCAACTACAAATTCATTGAAATGATTATTATTTTGATGTGGTATAGCAATACTTCCAATTTCACTCAACTTTTGCTTGGCCAACAGACACGCGGTCATGTTTCTAACTGCAAGAGTGTGAAGGCCTTCTGGACCCAACAAGGCCATATGCATTGCACCCATTAATGCAATCAGCGTTTCATTGGTACAGATATTTGATGTTGCACGATGTCGTCGAATGTGTTGTTCTCGTGTTGATAAAGTGAGGCAATATGCAACTTTACCATCAACATCGATACTGCGCCCAACAATACGCCCTGGCATCAATCGCAGATACGCCTTTGAGCAGGCAAAGATTCCGTAAATCGGCCCACCCCCTGTAATAGGACTGCCAAGTGGTTGGCCTTCACCAACAACAATGTCTGCTCCGTAATTTCCTGGGGCTTCAATCAATCCAAGCGATACAGGTTGAACTGCAACAATCAGTGCGGTGTTTTCACCAATAATTTCTTTGAGTTGAGAAAGACCACCATCTAAGATACCGAGTGGGTTTGGTTGCTCAACATAGACGCCACATGAACCAGTAGCCTCTGAAACAGCATTCAAATCCAGCGTTCCGTCAGAATGATGTCGAAGAAGTTTGATGGTTATGCCACCTCCTTGGCAGTAATTGTACATCACAGAAAGGCGGTCTGGTGGAGTCAATTCAGATACATAGACCGTGTCTTTTTGCGTTGCTTTTCGATTATGAACTCGGACACTACAGGTCAAAGCCTCAGCAGCAGCAGTGGAACCATCATACAATGAAAGATTTGCAACAGGCAGGCCTACAAGTTCTGAAATCAGTGTTTGGAATTCCCACATCGCTTGAAGCATACCTTGGCTAACTTCAGGTTGGTATGGAGTATATGCTGTGAGAAACTCTCCCCGATTAATCAACTGAAAAACGGAAGCAGGAACATAATTTCGGTATAATCCAGCACCCAAGAAAGAGACTCGATCACCCAAGGCAACATTAGCCCCTAACAAGCGTCGAGCATCAGCAAGAATTTCTTCTTCAGATTGTGGAGGCGGGAGGGGTAAGGCCTCAGTCATCCGAATTTCGGCAGGAATATCTTGGAATAATTCCTCAATTGATGACATTCCCATGGCGGAAAGCATCTCGGCCTCACGGCCCAAGTTTGGCAATTGGTCAACCATATCATCACTTACACAAAGGGGGTGTGAATTAAACCAAGCGCGAGCCGCCCTTAATTATCGCTCTTCACAAGCATGGCGAGAAAAGCCGAATACCTCATGTTCTACATCATCATGGAATGGTTATGGCGCATATCGCAATGGTGGTTACCAATCCTTGTTCACCTGATCCAAGGGTCTTACGTCATGCGAATTGGTTGGTTATGGAAGGACATGAAGTCACGATTCATGCCTATGACCGTCAAGAACAATATCCAATGAGTGAGTCACGTGAAGGTGTACGCCTAATGCGCTACCACCTCGGCAAAAGCCCCTATGGTGGAATGATCAAAACTGCACTTGGAATTCGCAATTTTAATAAAACTGTATCCCGAAGTTTAGGAACAAATCAGCCTCAAGTAGTATATTGCCATGATGCTGATACATTGGCTACAGGCTGTTTTCTCAAGAAAAAATACAAGATTCCATTGGTCTTCGACATGCATGACTTGCAACACACTTGGGTTCGAATGGTATCACCAAAATCATTACTACGTAAATTCCTAAGCAAGATGATGGAAGGGAAGATGTTGCGGCGATTGAAGCATGTCGATTTGATAATTACTTCAAGTGGAAAACTTTCAGAGAAGGGATCCTATTCGGGATTTCGGGAATATCTGATGGCAAATGGTTATTCATCTACTGTCATTGAAAATCGTCCAGAAATAGAATCTCTTAACAGGAAAACATGTACCGACAGTTGGTGCGTTGGATATCTCGGAAGAGTGCGTGAACTTGAATCATTTGAATTTCTTCTCGAGGCAGTACTAACACTTGATCCAGCACAAAGACCGTCACTTCTTGTTGCAGGAGATGGAGTCGCTTTTGAATCCGTGTCAAATCTACTTTATTCGGCAAAGAGGGAACACAAACTAGATGTGAAAATCCATGGTGGTTTCGATGCTGGAGAATTCATTAAAATGATCCAAGAGGTTGATGTCATGTTCGCCCTCTACTCACCAACCAGAGGAAATATTTTGCAGGGTGCACTTCCAGTGAAAATGTTTGATGCTGCCGCATGTGGGGTACCTTCAGTCATCAATGCTGATTGC
>JABJFI010000029.1 GCA_018662825.1 Methanobacteriota archaeon
CTGCTTACGGACGCGATTATATCGGTGAAGGCATCGTAGTGGCAGTGCTCGATACCGGCGTTGATAACGAGCACGAATCACTGAACGATTTTGACGACCAAAATGACGAACCAGATGAAGACCCCCTCTCTTATGACGACCACAAATGGGTTGCTGGATACGACGCAACCTCTTCAGCATCAAACCCAGATGGTTCACAAGACCCCGACGATGGCAATGGTCACGGTACACACGTTGCCGGTTCTAGCGTTGGGACAGGAGATGTTAGTCGAATCCACATGGGTACTGCACCCGGTTCATTCCTTGTTGATATCAAGGTCCTTACAGACTCAGGCGGTACAAATTCACAAGCATCTCTTAATGGAATTCAGTGGATGATTAACAACCAAGATACCGATTGGGGCCATAATTCATCGACTAGGGGCATTCAAGTGGCCTCGATGTCTTTTGGTTCAGCCTCTACCCCTCTCAATCAAGGGGACCAAGGCGATAATGGCAGTGGTTCCGAGGCTCGTCTTGTCAATGATGCAGTCAACGCATCAATCGTTTGTGTTGTTGCAATGGGTAACGATGGTAGCAATCGTGTTCCTTCTCCTGCAAGCGCTGATAAAGCGATTTCAGTCGGCGCTGCAACGGACCGTGGAAGCATTAATCGGACAAACGACGAGGTTGCAAGTTATTCCAACACAGGCCCTCGAATTGATGACGGCGATGATGATGAATGGGACGAATTGAAACCCGATATCACCTCGTATGGCTCTGGAATTATGTCTGCTAGTGCCCAAACGGGAACTTCTTTCCCAGGGCAACCCGCAAAACCTCTCGCAGGTTCGGATTATGAGGAAAAAGATGGCACGAGCATGGCCACACCAATCGCCTCAGGCATTGTGGCTCTTATGCTCCAAGCCGACCCTTCTCTCGAACCCCAAGAAGTCAAAGATATCCTTCGCAACTCGTCTGAAGCACGAGGAAGTGCCAGCGAACCGAGTGTCTCTGACCGATGGAATGATGAATGGGGATTTGGATTGATAGATGCTTCATGTGCAATCGACATGGTTTTGGAAAGAACATGCACCCCGCTTGAAAATAATGGTGGCGGCACCCCTCCGTCAGGAAACGGTACTGACGAACACGTCGATGTGGACAAACCTCGTAACGGTTCTTGGTGGATTGAAGGAGACTTCGTTCGTGTTTCAGGTTCTACTCAAGCGAATGAAGGAGGAGATGATTATGTTAAAATCGAAGTCCGTATCGAACAACATCTCGATAATGGAACCATACGTGAATTACGGAATTGGGTGACTGCAGGTGGAGACCTTTCAGCATGGTATTTGGACATCTCCGTCAAAGAGAGTTGGGTTAACGATGATGAAGATTATGTCTTAGTTATGGCACGAGCACTTACCGAAGAAGGTGAAGCATCTAATGTTTCGATACGCGTAGTCAATATTGCCCGAATGGAGGTGACTCTAGAAGCCCCAACTTTGGGCACGGCCCTCCAAGGTTCTGTTGAATTCAGTGGCACTGTCGAAGGGGTTGAGCATGATAAACTTGAATACCGTATTGAGAATGGTGATTGGATAGTTGGTGAAACATTATCTCCACTTAGTACCGGCAAACAAGATTGGTCTTTTACTTGGAATTCGAACAGTGTTAATGATGGCTCTTATCGAATTTCATTCCGAATGGTAAACCAAAGTGGAGTGATGACCGATGAGATACGAAGAGCCTATGCCGTTGATAATCAACCCGCTGCTCCCGACTTTATTTTCCATGGCTCCGTTGAAATAATGGACCAAGACCTTCCGGTTTATTCTGCAGTAGCAGGTACCGTTTTGGAAGTCGATTTCACTGTTAGAAATACAGGAGATTTAGATGCAAACGACATCTTTGTTCAACTCGATGCAGTTGGTAACCAATCAGAAACATACCCACGAGAAACCCGTATTTCGACCCTCAACGAAGGAGAGAGTCAACAAGTTACTCTGTATTGGTGGGCGACAGAAGCAGGAACACACGATGTCACCATCTCGATTGACCCAAATAACCAACTGGGTGACCCAAACCCAGATGACAATACCTACACCTTCTCTTTCGAAGTCGAAGAACGCCCTGTTGAAGCAATGTTAAGATTTTTACCCGGTTCAGTGACTACGAATCCAAAGATTCCATTACCTAATTCGATGTTCAATATCGATGTTAGAATTGATAATATTGGGCAAACAGAAGCCACAGAATTAACCATGCGTCTTGAACGTTGGACGCTTGATGGGTGGTTAGAAATAGGCGTCTCGGAGATTTTGATTGTCGCAGGCTCCGATTCAAGTTCTGGTTTCGCCACAGGTACTTTCAACGAACTAGGCCGCCCAATTGGCCATGAGAATTACCGTGTCCTCTTAGAAGGGAATGGCGTCGAACCTGAATATAGTGATCATCGATTCACTATTGTCATCGATGATTTGAGTCTTGGTTCACAAGTGAGCGTCTCTCTTGCCCAAGGTGAAGTTCCAATCGACTTCATTGGCATGGATGAGGGTGGCCTTTTGTTCACAACCATCGATGGAGAACTTCATGTAAGAACATTCACCGAATCTATGGTAATGCAAGTAGATGTTATGCTTGAGGAAAAATGGGGAGGAGAATTGGCTACTTATTTACGAGAGGATGGATTTGTACAAGCTGCTTGGAATCGAAAAACCATCAGTCCTGATGGCTATACACTTACTGATATTGCTATGACTTCAATCACTCGATTGGGAGAGAAAACTCCAGTTCATCATCAGATGCCTGCAATTAAATTGTCAGAGGGTTCCTATTGGGGGCTTGCATTGACCGAATACGATGGCCAAATGGTATTAGCAGGCTACCATCGGGATATTTCTACAGGTGGCTCATGGCAAGATATTACATCTATTTTCACACTCGTATCCTCCACTCCAGATAGTCTTTCATCGTGGAGTTCACCTAACATAATTTTGTCTGATATCCAAATACGCCCATCTCAAGGTGATAATTTGGCGATTGGATTAGGTGAGGAAAATTTGCATATTCTCTATCAAGAAATCCGAAATGATGTCACTGGAATCGACCGCGTTGGGTTGATGTATACTCATGGCGAGGTAACGTATGCGGCTTGGGGCTTCCAATCATCCATCGGTGATCACGCACAAATGGCACAACTCGTTATTCTTACAAACAATAGCCAAGATATTCTTGTCGCTTCTTGGATTGAAGGCCGAGGCAAAGATGCGATGATTGCGCATATTGTTACCGATAATGCTTGGTCCAATGATGCAGAAAAAATCAGCGCACCAGGAGCAACTCATATCGAGTTGAATCCTACATCAGACGGTGTTCAAATATTCTATGACGAAATCAATATCTATGGCCCAGTTACTCGATACGGTTTGTTATCTGACTCCTCTAAAAGCCAAAGTTTAGCCCTTTCAAACATTCTTACAGAGGGATTCTTGAAGGGTCATGCAGGAATGGAATTCGACGGGATTATCTTTTTGTCTTCAGCCGGTGGGTCACTCAAAATGCGAATCCTCGCAGACATGGATGGAGATTCAAACGTAGGTGGCGATAAAAGTTCACTGCTCGATACACTCCTTGCCCCATTACCTGGAAACCAAGAAACAAAGATTTTGATTTTGGGTGTAACTTCAACTTTATTCGTTCTATTCCTTGTAATGATAATGCTTTCAGTTCGTTCTTCGCGTCGTCGAGAAGAGGAATTAGCAAGTACATCACTTCAGAAAGATGACCCCGATGGTCTTGAATTACTCATAGTCCCAGTTGAAGATGAAGGTCCTCTACTTGCGATAGATACCGAAACTCCAGATTTGATTGTTGAAATGGATGTTCCTGAAGCAACTCTTGAAGACGAAGAATTGAGCTTGTCGGATTCTCTTGAAGCGAAAAATGAATCGGGTGAAGGCAATGCACGTCTCAACCGTCGAATGAAGCGTAAGCAGCAACGTGAAATTACAGAGATGGTGGAGTCGATGAATACATTACTCCCTCCACTCCCTAATGTAATCCCTGAGCCGAATGTATTGGTGGCAGAAACAGCCCCAATGCCATTACCTCCATTGCCTAAAGGAAGTTTACCGCCTTTGGCAGGTTTGCCACCATTGCCGATGATTGCACCACCTCAACGTGATGTGACATGTCATGATTGCGCGGCAAAATTCACAGTCAAGGATATGACGCTTTCAAGGGTTGAATGTCCAATATGTTCGGCGAAGGTTGATTGTTGAGGGAACATTATGTGTGGAATTTTTGGATATCTTGGCCCTAGGCAGGCATCGGACATTTTGCTTGATGGATTACGTAGACTCGAATATCGGGGTTATGATTCGACCGGAATTGCGGTGAAAGATGAGGGCATTCAAATCTTCAAGAAAGTAGGTAAAGTCGCTGATTTAGAATCTATTTTACCTTCTCAGATTCCAGGAACTCATGGTATCGCACATACTCGATGGGCTACACACGGGATTGTTTCTGATTCCAATGCTCACCCGCATCTATCTTCGAATGGAAAGGTTGTTATCGTTCACAACGGAATTATCGAAAACACTCGTCAACTCCGAACCTCATTAACAGTTCAAGGAGTCGAGTTACAAAGCGATACAGATTCAGAAGCGCTTGCCCATGTGATTGAACGTGAACTCAACATCGACAACAATCCCGAAAATGCAGTGAGAAGAACACTTCATCTTGCGCGAGGAACATGGGGTTTGTGTGCACTATTCCTTGAACATGACATGATTGTCTGTGCTCGTAACGGTTCGCCTTTAATCATTGGACAAGGTGACGGGGAGATGTTTGTGTCTAGTGACCCACATGCGTTGACGCCCTACACCCAACGCGTCGTCTTCCTTGAAGATGGTGAAATAGCAACTCTCACGAGCAAAGGAATGTCGCTTTCGACTTTGAAGGGTAAAAATTTCAATCCAAGTATTACAGTTCTTGAAGACGATTGGGGAGAATCCGAACTTGGTGAATTCCCACATTTCATGCTGAAAGAAATATACGAACAACCCGATGCTTTACGCCATTGTATTAGTGGCCGGCTGGACAGAGTCCGTGGGAATGGACGACTTGGTGGTTTGAAATTAGAACCTCGTGATTTGGCCAAAGTTCCACACGTGCGCCTACTCGGATGTGGAACAGCGTACAATGCTGCGGAAATCGGGCAAATGCTCATTGAAAAATTAGCAAGAATTCCTGCTGTGGCTCATATTTCGAGCGAATTTCGACACAATGACCCTGTTATCAATCCAAACGCTTTGCATTTTGCAGTCACTCAATCCGGTGAAACTGCTGATACATTGTCTGCGGTAAAAGAAATTCAACTCAAAGGAGGTAGTGTCTACGGAGTTGTCAACGTTGTTGGTTCATCCATTGCACGCGAATGTGGAAAAGGCGTGTATATTCATTCTGGCCCAGAACAGGCAGTTGCATCGACGAAAGCCTTCTCAAATATGGTTGCCGCTTTGTCCATGTTTGCTCTCCAAGTAGGGCGTTCACGTGCAACGAGTAAAGAACAAGGCAAGGAATTAATTCACGGTCTTCAGCAAATCCCTCACTTGATTGAAGAATATCTAGAAAATCAGGGTCCTATTCTTGAGGCGGTTGAAATGATCAAAGATGCGAAATGTGTTCTTTTCCTCGGGCGTGGAATTTCGGCACCTGTCGCAAAAGAAGGGGCTCTAAAGCTTATGGAAATCGCATATATCCCTTGTTTAGCCTATCCCGCTGGAGAAATGAAACACGGTCCAATCGCCCTTCTGGAAGAAGGAAGTCCTGTTATCTTTATCGCCCCTAATGATCATGTAAAGGTGAAAACCATTTCTGCGATTCATGAATGTAGGGCACGAGGTGCTCGAATCATATTAATCCATGAAGAAGGAGATGAGATTGCAGAAGAAGCGGATATCTGTATACCAATTCCACGAGTTCATCCACTACTTTCACCTTTGTTGACGGTTATTCCAACTCAGTTGATCGCCTATCATGCAGCATTAGCGCTTGATTGTAATGTAGACCGACCTCGCAATCTTGCTAAGTCGGTCACTGTCGAGTAGTGATTGCTTCACAGAATTGTGAAACGTTGTTCTTCTTCTTTCCAACTAAACGGTTTGTAGCCAAGTCGGTGGTGCGTGTGTCGCATTTTGACGACGCCCATCTTTCGAGAAACATCATCACCTGAACGCTCCATGACCAAATGAATAACACCATCAGCCAAATAGTCTTCAACGCCATACTCGCCAAATTGTTTGTGATCTTCACCCGTCATTTCACAGATGAAGAATGAAGTGAGCCCAAGACGGCGAACTGCTTCAAATAAACGGAAAATTTCATCACGTGGGTTTTCCATTTTGGTCAGTGTAAAGAACGCACCTAGAGAGTCGAAAACCAATAATTCAAAGCCGATAGAATCACGGTATGAGGTGAGTTGTTTGATGAGTTGTCCCATCCAATCCACGCGACTACTCATCCCTTGCTCGTCAAGTTGAACTCGCAAATCGGAGAGGTCGATAATCGCAATTCGATTGCTGACGCGCTTATCATCAATACTCATGCCCATGTTTGACATGTGAGAGCGAAGAGAATCTTTACCTTGTTCAAGGGTCACATAGATTCCACTTGTTTCACCATATAGTACAGCATTGTAAAGCATTGAAAAGGTGAGACTGGACTTCATTGCTCCTGACGAACCAGCAACAATACAAATATGGCCTTCAGGAATTCCACCTTGCATATTTTCATCTAATCCTTCAATATGTGTTGGAATTCTCGGAACATCACCCATGTCGGCACCAAGTGGGGGTATACCCTTTGATTCTTCAACCTCACCCTTCTTTTTGTTGCAAGTTTCTTTTCGCTGAAGCAAAAAAAACAAGGCCTACATTCTGTTAGCATGGGTTGAGGGAGAGAAGTGAACGTTTGGCTAGCATCGCAATCTCCTCGTCGCGCAGACATGCTGCAATCACTTTTTCCAAATATAAAATGTGAAGGATTTTCAGATGTAGA
>JABJFI010000081.1 GCA_018662825.1 Methanobacteriota archaeon
CAAATCGCTTCTGTTTCTTCCAGACCACGATACATGGGATGAGACACTTGCAGTTCACAACAGTTCCTCAATTCGAGAATGGTTGGCAACGATGAATGTAGATATTGCGTTGGTCGATGGAACATTTTGGTCTGAAGATGAACTCGGTGGACGTAATCAATCTCAGGTCCCACATCCACCGGTTATGCAAACTCTCAAAATGCTTGGTGAGAAGAATCAAGACGACCCCGAAATTTTGTTCACACACCTGAATCATACCAACCCGTTATACAATCGCAACAGCGAGCAAAGAAATGAAGTTGAACGGCTTGGATGGAGCATTGCTTACCAAGGTCAACGTTTCACGCTGTGATTTCTTGAATTTCATAGTCTAATACGATAACTTCGATAGAATAGTCAACGTTTTCTCCATCATCAGTATGTTGGCATCCGGCTCCGCCGCCAACACCAACATCAACGGAAATATCAATGGAATATTCGCCAAGTCCTGCGCCATCAGAATCCAAACCAGCAATAATTTCATTTCTTGTGACATCTGAAACATTTCCGATCATTGAAGCATTATACCATTCAACGAGTGTTTCATGTGAAGCAGGAGCCCCTTCTTGGTTTTGGCCGCTTTCAGAGCCGTTGAATTCGTTATGCACCAGCATTCCTGTGATGGAATCGGGTTCTGCCGCTCCCCCGCTTACAAAACAACCAATTCCAACACTGTTTTCATCCTCTGAATATGTCATGGTAATCTTTGCACCAACGATGTTTAATGTATTGTCGTTCAAAGAATCGGTTGATAAGTTTAGAGAAAATGTCTCTCCGTCGGAGATGTATTCTCCTCCGTTGTCAAGCATCAATATCCGGAAATTTGCAGTCACATCGTAGTTTCCGGATACACCCGCCTCTTCGGACTCTTCGGGTGCAAAGGCGAAATATGAAACCTCAACACATGCTGCAAGAACAAGCACGACAGCCACACCAATACCCATTGACCTGTCTTTTGGAACGGAAAATCTACCAAATGGATTGTCGGGCGATTCATTGCGGAATTGGCAGAATGCGAAGTGGGTTGCGAATGCAGCCCCCATTCCAGGAACTGAAGGAAAGATATCGTCGCCAAGACCAAGAATCGTCCAAACGATAACACCAGTCATGGCAGCAATCATCATGGAGATTGTATGTTTTGAATCGGGCTCATAACCCACCATTCTGACTAACAACAATGGAACAAAGATGCCTCCAAGGCCATAGACGGCGAGGACTACGAGCTTGAATACCGAATCTCCGAATCCAGGCAATTGTTGACCTACCAATGAAATGGCAGTGGCAAAGATTGCAACGCCAAGCGTCACTTTCTTTGTGGTTTTATGGTCTTGACTCCATTCTGGTTTTACGTCGTCGGTAATCGCTGCGGTGCAGGCAAGGACTTGACTATCAGCAGTCGACATAGTTGCTGCAAAAATAGAAGCGAGAATCAAGCCCCCGAGGAAAGGACTCAATTGTTCCATAGCGAGTTTTGGCAACCCGGTTTCAGCACCAGACGAACCGAGTTCTGGCAACAATACTCTGCAGGCAAGACCAATGAGGAACATGATGACGATAAAAGGAGTCTGCCAAACGAAAAACCACACCATCGCTTCTTTTCGAGCCTTGTCATCCTTCAGAGTCATGACTCGTGAAACTACTTGTGGTTGGCCAGCAACACCAAGCCCTCCAAGGAAGAAGGCAGCAATCCAAAGAGTTGCACCAAACTTCAATCCAGAGGGAAAAATATTGACCATTCCTGGGTCAAGAGCCTTCAGTTCAGTATGGAGGCCCGAGAATCCACCAGAGCCTTTTATTGCAACGAAACACAAGATTGCTGAGCCAATAATCATGACACATGACTGGGCAGCATCGGTCCAAATCGATGCGCGTATTCCACCTGCATAGCAATATGCGACAACAAGAACAAAGCCGATGAGAATACCAATAGTCGGGGACCAATTGAGCATGACTTCGAGTGCGACCCCGCCAGCAGTCAATTGTGCAGCAGCATATATTGAGAGGAATACAACAGAAAGGATTGCAGCTACCCGTGCTTCGGGGGACCCTGTAGTGTTTGAAACGAGAGAGGACAATGAACGGATACCGCGCTCCTCACCTTGTTTCTGAATGTATTTGTAGAGCCAAATCCATGCTACTAGTTGGCCAATGGTCGAGACAACAGCAATCCAAATTGCGGAATAGCCGTTGATGAATATGAATCCAATAAATCCGATGAACATGTATCCGGAATTCCAAGTGCTGACCGCAGATAGGGCGGCTAGAGCCGGATGCATTCCCCTGCCAGCAACCAGATAGTCATCGGTAGTGTCTTCCTTGACACGCATTGATGCAAGGCCGACCCCCGCAAAGAACAGCATGAATAGCAAGAAAGAGCCCAAGAGAAGTATACTGTCTGCCATACAATCAATCACTCCAGTTTCCAACGAAGAAGGGCTTTGTCTTCAACTTCACTTGTCCATGCAGGCACAATAAGGCAGTTTAAGCGCCCCCCTTCCAAAGTTTCAAGCCCCCCAAGGGTCGTAAATACGATGTTTTGTTCCCGAGTCCCCATATCAGAACACAAAACTACCGGCAATTCATCCATTTCTTGGAGCAAAAATGCCTTGAAAGTCGCCTCTTGTACTGCAATAAGGGTTGATTCTGGCGGAGTTGTAAATTGCTTTAACCGCTCATCTAAGGTTGACCACATCAAATCCATTGAACGCTTTGCATCATTCGGTTTCATTGGCCGTTGGTCGCCAGTACCTTGGCCAGTGGGGTCAAGGTCGAAAAGCACCAATGAATGAAGGCCCCGAAATTTGTTGACAGCAATCATCTCAAGGGGTGATGTAGCAATCCAATCACCGTAAGGGTAAGTCAGTGTCGTCTGGCGTCCAAATCGATAATTGGATAGTCCAACCGCTCCTGTGACAATGGTCGTGATTGAGACGCCATGGAAAACATGACAGTCAATCCCATTTTCAATGGCTTGTAGTTGGAGGTCAACGTGTGTTGTTGCTTGTAGTGGGTCACCAACAACTAGTAAGGCGACAAGTGATGTTTTTGCCAAAGCAAACAATTCATCTGGATTCTCAACCTCAGGCCGCATAATACGTTTAATTTCACCAATATTTTCTTCAAGTAAAGCAAGCTCATCTTCAGGCCAAAGAGCAGTGTATGCTTCATAGCGACGATGTGACGCTGCCTTTGCCGCCTCCCTCGCTTCAATCGTCATTCCAGCAACGGTTCCAGGCCCCATTCCAATCAATAACAGTCCTGTTTCGGGTAGGTTTTCCAAAACAGTCATTTTCTCCGCCATGCTCAAACCTCAGACTCGCTTGGATGGAGCGAGTGTCATGCGTCATTTGAGTGTGCCGAGCGCGCAAACCCAACATTGGTTGGACCTATGCCGCACTCAAAAATGGTCCAGCAATGAGGCCGGAGTCACTCGTCTTGACAATGGAAGAAACGCCATACCAATCAACGACTCAGCCCCCGGTGAAGAAGATGAAGTGTGGTGTAATAATCCACATATCGAAATTGAAGTTCAACAAAAAGGACCCACCCATTGGCTCGACCACATCGATGAAGAATTAGCAGAAACTTATCGCGAAGATTGGCCGCACTCGTATGAAATTCAGGGCGATATTCTCATCGTTAAAATCGAAGAAACAGTTTGGATTTATGGTGAAATGATTGCCGATGCAATGCTTACTCAACTGCCAAACATTCGCTTGGTATGTGCAGATTTAGGCGTCAAAGGCGAATTCAGAGTTCGAGAATTACACCCTCTCGCTAGTCGAGATGGAACACTTGAGACACGGACACGGATACGCGAAAATGGCTACTTGCTTTGGGTCGACCCGACAGCAGTATACTTTTCATCCAGATTATCAAACGAAAGAGTCGAAACACTCGCAACAGCAAAACAACTTCGAAATCAATTGAAACGCCCTCTAGTCGTTTGCGACCCTTATGCCGGTGTGGGTCCAAGTCTCGGCGCTTTACTCTCTGAGCCTGACCTTGTTTCAGGTTATTATGTTGGAGACCTAAATCCCGATGCAACTGAATTACTTGCACTCAATATCGAATACCTCGACTCGCGCCGGAAAAACGCACAAGGGGGCCAAGTTGCACCTCTCTATCCTGCCGAACTTCATTGCCGCGATGCACTTGAATGGGCTAAAGATTCTGGAAATCACAATCAAATAGATCTGCTTCTGGTTAACCTCCCGCACCAAAGCATAAGCCATATTGAAGCGCTTCTTCCCTTGTTAAAACGTAATCAGACCAGCGTTCTACGCGGGTGGGCAATCATTGAACGTTTAGAATCCGATGAGAACGAAGAGGCGATACGCTGTGCGATTTCTTCAGCCAACGGCAATCTTGAGAAATTTACTTTCAAGGAAGTTAAAGGCTTCTCAACAACCAAGAGTTTCATGTGTTTTGAAGCATGGTTAAACCTGTCCGTTTGAGCGTTGAGTTCATCAAGCGGAACGACTTCGGGTCAATCATGGAGAACACCGTTACATGCGTTTGCGGCGTAAAAATTGATGTTGCTGGAGCAACACCGAGAAAGGACGGAACCAAAGTTTGGTGCAAAGTTTGTGGAACGGTTTCTGTCCACCATCGAATGTGAATTATATTGTTCATTCTTCTTGTTCATCTATTCGATTTTCCTGTAATGCCGAAGTTCCAGGCTTTGCAGGGAAGAAAAACCACAGGACTGGAACAATGAACATAGCCGGAATATTTTTCCCATATTTTAAATCTAAATGTGAGTGGAATTCGACGAATGAACGTGCATCTGTATCATTTTCATCTGGAACATTCTCACGTAGCGCCGAATAATTTCCAGGTTCAACCAACCCTAAATCATAGCCACTAAACATCATTTCAAAACGAACACCGGGCCAGATAATCGAATTTTCAACATTAGTTTTTTGATGTGCTATTGCTCCTTGTTCGGTTTTTACTACAAACGTTTCATCGGCAAGAGAGTCTTGGTTCTCGGCGTTTTCCTCATCTACACCCCCTAAGTCAAGCACATAAGTCGCTGGTACAACAACAAGAAAACACACTACAACGCCTGCCAATATAGCAGCTCGAAAAGTTGTATGAAATGGAATTCCGGCGATGACCAAACATTCACTAATACAGAGAAAAACCAAAGCAGACAATGTCAGTAACCTTCCGTTTTGCAACCAATCAAAATCTTCTTCAAGTTCCGAAGAGGGTTGTTGGGCGCCATTATTGGATGATGGAACACTTGAATTAGATTGAGATGAATTAACCGGCTCATCATAATCACGGAATGCCATATACAATAAAAAAGAGGTAGAATTTTCCATTTCAACATCGATAAGCGTTTGTTCTTTATCGATAGCAACAAGAGCCTTCACCTTAGTTGGTGCTGGTTGACCTTCTGTATATTGTCCTTCAAACTGAACAACAAGCCATGCTGAGAGAAATAGATGAACAGCAATTAGTACAGTGCCAAGTAACCTGCAACCATCCCCTACACGGCTGTGTTGTGGTCGTAGGGCCATATCTTGCCCCCAGTGCCATTTGTACTTGAGTATTCAATCATTCTTCGTCTTTATGTCGACTTCCAGCAACAACACCAGCAAGTGCGATGACAGCAATCATTGAGATTGGAGAAAGGAATGGCAATAAGCCGGATTCTTCTGCTAATTCTTCGGCAGTTGGCGGAGGTGTCGTTGTTGGGCCATCAGTTGAAGATTCAGGGAGGTCCAATCCACTAGTATCAACGCCAGCCTCTTCGAGGTCTTCAAGAATATCATCTAAGTCGTGGCTTTCTACATCAACAATTTCATTGATTGTTGTTGCATCTTCCATGCCGTTTGTTGCAGTGTTTGCATCAAGGCCGGTCAAGTATCGAATACTGAGTTTCGCCGGAGCATCATCCATGTAACCTTCAGTATCAGGGCCAGCCAAGGTATAGGCTCCATCATCATTCATGACGTAAACACCAACACCAACCATTGCAGCGTGTTCGTTGCTCCACAAAGGAGCCCATATACCATCGTTGTAAGGGAATTCTTCGAATGGTTCAACCGTTTCAAGCCGGTCTTCAAGGTTCATTCCGAACTGTTCAAGCACATCTTCAAGTCCCGATTCTGCGATTGCACCGAAAACAGTTTCAATACGTTCGCTTACATCTGGTCCATTATCTTCAACAAATGTGCATTCGTTTTGCGAGGCATACGGGGCAGTCTCTCCCTCTTCAACAAGTGCGAAAGTTACACAATAATCGCCTTCTTCAAGAACAGAAACCGATTCCTCAAGTGAATACCATGATTCAGTTCCATTAATGGCCACAGAGTCAGAATAGATTTGAGCTTGATTTGGGTCAACAACCGAGATAGTCATTGTTGCACCCCCTTCATTATTCCAATCCTTAAATGCTCCATAGAAAGTAACTTCAAGACCATCCGACCAAATGGCGGGGTGTTCGTCTAATTCGGGTCCAGTCCAGTATGTGTCACAGGTCTGAGGCAATTCGAGGAGTGGTGAAGCGGCGCCAGTTTCACTGATTGTTGCAGTCATACACATAGTCGCCTCGCCGTATTCAGTAGGAGCAGAAATACCAGTGTCTTCCGACCAAGAAGTTTGCCATTCTTGGTTCGAATCACACGTACTTTCACAGATTGTCGATTCACTTGATGAAAGTGGATTTCCAACATCATCAAAAAGCGTCATTTGTAAAGTGTAATGATGTTGGACTCCTTCATCTTCAGCAGTTGTGCAATCTGCAGTATAGTCGTTCACCCACGACCAATCAATAGTACTACCGTCGTTGCAAGTGAAAAGGTTTGTTCCATCGGACTCATCTTCCCCGCCTGTACAATCATTGTTGCCATCATTGACATGCACCCAGTCGAGTATCGCCCCATCATCACATGTAAATTTGGCTAAGTCGCCAACTTCTGCTAGTGGCGTTCCGCCGACAATAGAGGTTTGAACGGTCATAGTTGCACCCCATGAATGAATATCGCCAACAAGTTTCCCTGTTGAACCGGCAGGACTGTGGCCTGTAGCATAGAGGTATTGCTGAGCAAGAACATTCCCATTCCTATTATCGATAATCATAATTGAAATAGAACACGATTGCCCTGATGCACATAGGTCACCGTCATCGACAATATTCACGACCCCTCCAACCTGCCAATACGTATTGGGTGTTGAGGAGACTTCAACAAGACTACAGAGTCCATTTGAAGACTCCCCTTGATTGGTGCATGTGGCTTGCACATCATCACCGATCGAAACCTTCACCAGAACATCGTCCCAGTTCAAGTCCTCACCAGAATACATTGTTATTTTAGCTAAGTTGTCACTATATTCATCGTTCATAGCCTCTTCAGGATTGAATTGATACAGAAACAATTGACCCTCAGTATTTGCACAACCGAAACAGAACCAATCCTCCAACGCATCTGTAAGTCCGTCGCCGAGGTCTTCGCCAATTTGTTCAGCGAATGCTTCCCCAGAGCCTGCTAACACGTAACCCATCATCATAAACATCAATGGGTTGCCAGGTGGGCAGGATTCACAACTTTCGACCGAGGTAGTCAAACCCTCACCATCGCCGAGGTCAACAGTAAACGTATCTCCCTTGTTGAAATCCCATTCGCCAAAAACTTCCATGTCAAAGTTTCCAGAATCGGTCAAGGAATCTGAAACTTCAAGGTCGAATGCACCAGCATCCATTCCGAAGTCTTCCGTTGGAATGCCTTCTACAGAGAAACTATAGTCGACAGCGCCGGTATAGTCTCCTTCCAAGTCCCCACATTGTTCGTCTCCACATTCCCAATAATAGTGGTCATTAGATGAGATCTCGACATATACTGGGTCGGGGGAGCCTAAGCGCCATTCGGATGTGGAATCAGTAATTGAATAGCCTATGGTAAGTTCTGCATCAAAATCAACAGGGAAAGAATCTCCTCCTCCTTCGAATAATGCATCGATGTTTAATCCGACATCAGCTGAAACTTCCATACTAAATTCCATGTCCGCACCGATAAGGTTGGAATTATCATCAAGATATTCTGTGTAAGTCATATCAACGGTCAAAACCTGCTCGAGACTTTGAACAACATCGATATCAAAACTTGTTTCATCGGAACCGAAAGTAGTTTCCGACCAATCAGTTTGTAGAATTGAATCGGCAAGAACGCCGTGCCGGAGTGTGACATCATCGGTTCGACTCCAAACAGAAACATCGTTTCCATTATTGTCTTGGATGGTTTGAGGGGTAATATCTTCGGTATGGTGAACATAAACGTTTGAAGCACCGGTTTGTAATTGTCCGATAATGAGATTGAATCCAGCATCATCCGCCGCACCCATGACTTCACCGAGAATTTCAGGAATATCGAGGCCAGTGAAGTTTTCAAGGTCAGTATCAACACTGTTCCAATCATATTCAACTCCGTAGTAGAATTCAGATGCTTCTGTGGGCACAGCAGCAACGCTACTTAGCGGCGCAAGAGACGCAAGAAGAAGGGCGGTCATCAGCAAGCTTGGTAAGGAACTACGGGCGTTCATGGTGAAAAGGACCCCCATCAACAATATCAAAGTTTTGGGGGGGCCAGATTGATAAAAAAGCGACTAACCCTCTTTATTTTGAAGCCTTTGCCTTTCGACAAACTTCGACAAAATTCTCAAACATTTCCTTTCCGAATTCTGAATCATTTACTTCGGGGTGAAACTGTAAACCAAATCGGGTCCCTTGTTGGTTCTCCATGCCTTGAACTTTACATGAAGGGCTACTTGCAGTGATGAAAAAGTCTTCAGGAACGGCATGAACTTCATCGTTATGCGATTCCCAAACAGTTTGAGATTGCGCGGTATTGGCAAATATTACGCCACCACCGTTTTGCAATTCTATTTGCATTGCACCAAATTCAGGTTCAGGCGATTCACGGGCATCGCCACCGTAAAAGCGGGCCATGAATTGGTGTCCTGCACAAATACCGAGAACGGGCACATCAAGTTCAAGATAAGCCCCACAGTTACCCAACTCGCCTGTAAGGCCAACACGGGCGGCCCCACCAGAGAGAATGATTCCGTCTACTTCTCTCATTTCCTCAACGGGTGTTGTATTTTCGATAATTTTTGTATCGACCTTGAGATATCGAAGCATTCTCCATTCTCTGTGGGTCCATTGGCCGCCGTTATCTACGACGTCGATGATAAGTGGTTGTTCATCCATATATTCACCTGTGTTAGTCGAATAACCTTGAACATGCCGCACCAAAAGCGTAGAAGAATGGTTTGATGGAGCAGAACAGTGACCGATGGGCATGGTGCGAGTACTTGTAGTCGGTGCAGGCCTCGCAGGCCTATCTTGCGCTCTTGAAGCAACTATTGCAGGCCATCATGTGGTGGTGCTCGAACGCTCAACACGAATTGGAGGGCGAGGCACAACTCAGAACCTTGAATCGTTTCCAGTGGGATACGGCCCCCATCTTTTCCTCAAAAAGGGCCCCTTCCATAACCTTGTTCGAAAACTCAGTCGCGTCAAACTCGCCACTTCCCCTCTTCGCCTTCATCGAACCGAACTTATCGGACAAGGCATTATTAGGCCCCTTGAAGATGTTAAAACCTCAATTGTGAACAAGCGAATTTTACGCGACCCAAGTAGCACTCATCCTTTGGCAGAAGGATGCCATTTTCTTTCGTCTTGGGGCGGCCAAACCAATACGTTCCGTTACACAGGTCTTCAAAAGAACAATCTCTTGGTTTCAAATGAAGGGTGGGCTGGAATGGTGGGTCGGCTTGCAGCAGCTTTAGACGAAGTAGGTGTTTTTGTCGAATGCGGGCCGAATGTACAACGCATTGAACAGGGCAAAGCATTTCTTGTAGATGGCAGAGAGATCGAAACAGATGTTATTGTTCTCGCTTGCGGCCCTTCTGCAGCCAAAAAACTCGTTGGTACTATGGACGAGCAACGTTCCATCGATTTATTTTCACCCCTAAAGCGCATTTCAGCAAGTTTTCTTGAAGTGGGTTTGGATTCAAAATCACTTTCCGGTAAACACGCAGTTATCGACTTACAGAGCCAATGTGCAATCCTCGATTATCGTGCCATACAACCGCGTCTTGGGCGTGAAGGAAGCCACCTTTCTGCTCTTGCCGTGGGCGGTCTTGATTCTGACCCTGGCGAAACAAGGTACGCTTCATCCGAAGAACGCCTTGCAACTCTCAAAACCTTTCTCGACCAAAGAGCCAGTGGTTGGCAAGAACATATCATACACCAATCCGAACAATCGAAAATCACTCTTCATGACGCGGGCCAATACCGTATCCCGCAACAGGCATTGGCCAATTCAGGCATACTTTTTGCAGGCCCTTGGGTTGAAGGGGACCACATCCTTGCAGACGCAGCCGTCGCTTCTGGCCGTTTAGCAGGGAGGAGTATTTCTTCAGTCAATACTTGAAGACTTATCCACTTCCGACTTTTGGCCAAACCATGCGCTTCGTTTCATGGAATGTCAACGGCATCCGCGCTGCAATCCGAAAAGGCATTGACGGATATTTCTCAGCCTTTGATGCAGACATAATCATGCTTCAGGAAGTACGGGCACTACCCGAGCAATTGCCGAAAGATTGGGGTTGGCCCAATGGATACCATGTTCATCTTCATTGTGCTGAGAAAAAGGGCTATTCTGGTGTAGCCACACTTTCCCGACTAGAATTTCTAAGTGTTGAAACAGGAATGAACGGTACCCAAGATGTTGGCGATACCGAGGGGCGTATTTTGGTGACAGAACACCAAGGAATAACATGCATCAATACCTATTTGCCAAGCGGCTCCAATAAACAAGAACGTCAGGAATTCAAAGAAGCATGGATGGATGAATGGCGCACATTTCTCAAACCATACCTTTCTTCCAAGCAGCCAGTTATCGTATGTGGTGACTTGAATATCGCCCATACCGAAGATGACATTTGGAATCCGAAAGGAAACGCAAAGTCCAGCGGATTTCTTCCACATGAACGGGAATGGTTCTCCAATCTTCTTGGTGATGGATGGGTGGATGCATTCCGAGAACATGTTGGCGATGGTGAAAAAATCTATTCTTGGTGGTCAAATCGTGGACAAGCCAGAGCACTCAATCGTGGATGGAGAATCGACTATTTCCTCTTGAATGCAGCAGCAGCCTCGGCAGTAGAAAACGTCACCATCGAACGTCAAGGGGGGCTTGATGTTTCAGACCATGCCCCAGTTATCTTGGATTTGAAACTCTAGCGGCCTTCTTCAATGTCGGCAAAAGCAACCAGCAAAGCATCCACATCGTCTCGTAAGGATTGCAGGTTAGTATGTGTGAATTTAATTGTAAGATGGACCTCACCACCTTCTTCAACTGAAGTTGCCACACAATTTGGTCGTTTGGATGCAGCAAGAAATAGAGAAGCCAGTTCAAGTTCTCCGACCCATTCAATTGTCGCTTCATGTACCTCGCTCATGTCAACTGGTAGAGGTGGGCTATTATGAGGATGACTCGTCGCAGAACCATGGCGAAGGGAAGTGAAGAGTTCCCCGTTCTTGCCGGTACTGGTGGTGTCGCTCTTGGCGAGGCACGAACAAATCATGAGGGGAGGAAGGCAATTTTGTTGGTTCGTGGCAATGAAGATATTTTGGAATTTACCACATTAGTTGCAACAATGGGAATTACGATTGTAGAAACTCTGCATCAGCCAGGCCATATCGACCCTCGCGGTTATTTTGGAAAAGGTCGATTACAAGATGTAGCAGACGACCTCAATTCGCGCACAGTACCTTCTCATCCATGGCAAAATGTGGATTTGGTTTTGTTGCATACAAACGCCTCGCCTCGACAACTGGTCGGGGTCAGCGAGGCGGTTGGAATCGAGGTTTGGGACCGAGTAAGATTGTTGCTTTCCCTATTCACATCTCACGCATCTTCTCTCGAAGCCAGAACTCAAGTTCGTATCGCACGCATGCAAAGTGACCGAACTGTTCTGCGTGAACTTGCAAACCAAGAGACAACCGGCGAAAGAGCAGGTTATGGTGGCGGCGGAAGTACTGCATTACAAGCAATTATCGACAACATGAATCGCGAACTTGTCCACTTACGAAAACGCCAGAAAAAGCATGCAGTGGCGCAATCCGAACGAAGAAAACAACGTTCACGCGGTGGCGCGATGACCGTTGGTTTAGCAGGATATACCAATGCAGGGAAGTCTAGTCTTTTTCTTTCACTTTCAGGCAAAGAAGTACTTGTCAAAGACAAATTATTCTCAACATTAGAGACGACTATTGGACGCATGGAGCATAGCCCCCGTGTACTTTTAGCCGACACCATCGGTTTCATCGACCACCTACCAAGTTCAACACTCGATGCTTTTCGGGCTACATTGGCAGAAGCATTAGAAAGCGATTTATTGTTAATATTGGCTGATGTAAGTGACAAACCGGAAGAATTAGAACGGAAATTATTTACTTCTCGCAGTGAAGTATTCACCAGATTCTATGGCGAAGAAATCGATGAAGAGTTTCCATGGAAATCCGTTGACACCTCGGTAGTGAATCATGTTTTGACTGTCTTGACCAAATGCGACCAGGCAACTGAGGCACAGAAGGAAGAAGGAATTGCGACAGTAGCGGCACTTGGACTGCCTCAGCCCATTCTGATTTCTTCACATACAGGAGAGGGGATGGAGAAATTGAAAGATACAATACTTTTCCATCTTTTTGGCCCTCCTGTGGATTTGTTATTGCTCCCCGTTCCAGCGGAAGGAGGTAGAGCGGTCGAAGGTCTTGTTTCTGATGTATATGATGCTGGCTTGGTTGCCGAACGCACCAATCATGATGATGGCATTGTAGAATTACGGGTGTGGATTCATGAACATGCTTTGGCAAGGCTTCTTTCACATTCGAAACACCGCATTGAAGTGAAGTAGGACCGTGTTCTACGCAAAGCATGGCCGAACTAGAAGAAGCAGCTTCTGAGATTGAGCCACCGATAGAATCAGTCGATTACATCGATGAATTAACGGGGTTGCCACAACCGAAAGGAACACTCATGTTTTCTTCATCAAATACCGTTCTAACAAAGCTCGACCCAAGAATGCATTCAATGGGCCAAGCAATTGCTATATCCTTACTGTTCATCTGTTTACTCGGGTTTCTCAATGGCTTAGATTATGCATCACCCGAATCAGGACTTGTTCGCCCCGATGAATTTGTCTACCGCCTTTCCCATACTGCTCCCGATGAAACCGCCACCTTCAGAGGCGTTGTTTTTGACCATGAAAACCAACCGATTGAAAATGCCACCGTTCGGGTTTCATGGGATGATGGAACTTTATGGAATATGACTGCAACCCAAACTGGAAAAGATGGCTCATTTTCATTTGAAAGACTCGACCCGGGACTGGCCAGTGTCGATATTCTCGTTGAAAGGGGCGATTACATTGACCTATTCACCAATCGAGTATTGTTTTCACCACCCGCATTAATCGAACCAATTGGATTTACAACTATTGATTTCACACTCCCTCCGACAGAAGAGTTTGCTGCACAACCTTGCGAAAATGGAGATGAAGAATGCAAGGTGCGCCATATTGACCTTACATCGCTACAAATGGAACACCCGCTTATGGATTCAGGAGCTTCAAGCATTTACGTTGCAGTTGGATTTGGCTTTATGGGACTTGCACTGATTGCGACCGGCTTCACTTTGTGGGCGATGAAGACTGGTTCAATCGCTATTTTACGGACTGCTGCGGCGATTTCTTTTTTTGGAATTGGCCATTATTATACGGCATGTTGCTTTGGTATGGTTGCATTCCTCCTTACTTTTGCTGTCCCAAAAGAATACATTCCGGTGGAACAATAAACTCTGCCAAGCGGTCAGTTATGATGCAACCACCCCGTCCAACTTAAGGGGGCTCAGCCTAACAGGCTTGCATGGACCTCTTCGCATCGGCATGGATGACGCGGTCTTTGGGGGAGCCTGTTTCAGCACTCCATCTTGAGCAAGGAGGCGGAATTTTTGCAGGGGGTTGGAATGGACAACTCAAGCACTGGGATGCAGAAGGTGAACTGATTTGGACGATTACTTTGCCCGACCGCATCACCATTCTCGCTCTTCATGGTGGCAATGTATTTGCTACAGCGGGACTGCATGTGGTTTGTCTAGAGGCCACTACTGGAGAGCAACGCTGGAGTCACGCCTTGGAAGGCAGTGCAGACTCGCTCTATGTTTTCGAGAACCATTTGTACGCGGTTTCCTCAGTCTACGATATTGAGCATAATGACTTTCTTGAATCAGCAGTTTGGAATTTTTCATTCGATGGCACAATGAATTGGATACAACGAATGGATGAGCGACCATGGACGATTTTGGAACATGACTCTAAACTGTGGATAGGTTTGGGCAGGCCAAAATGTGGTTTTTCTGCAGTTGATAAAAAGGGTAATCTTTCGCATAATTCAACAGACACCGACTCACCAATTACGTGCGGCTCAACGACCAAATCTTCCATGCTTTTCGGCCATGCTAACGGAGTGGTTTCGAACGAGAAGGGAGAAACCATTTTTGGGGAACAATGTTCGATTGAAACTCTTTATGCAACCTCTGAAGGATATATTGCGGCACTTGAAGATGGAACACTTCTCTATCGAATGGTAGAAACTGAGGTTTGGGCGCAGAGCGGCAATCCCATCACTACCCAAACTGGCGGTTTTATGTTTCAAGATCAACAAACACACTGGTCTGGGCGCTGGTCAGGAACTCAAGGGGAAATAGAGGTTCGAAACCTCAAAACGGGCGAACTGTTGACCTCTTGCCAAAGCGAGCGATGTGAATCGAGCGCCTCTGATTCGACACGTATCGCACTTGGATTTGAAGACGGGCAAATTCGTGTATGGGATTGTGTAATGTTCGAACGTAGGATGCTAGATGGTCACGAGGTCGAAAAGAAGGATGAGCGCAAATCAGCGCTTCAAGACAAACTTCGAGCATTGAGAAATCGATGAAACGTTCTTTGCATCAGTAATCCCCAACAGTAATTGGGGTGTCTGCAACTTTGCTTGAATCAATATCGGCGCCAACTGTATACTGTTGTTGAGGCGGCTCACCCATCGGTTGATTCCCTTGAACAGGGGCCATCATGCCAGGAGCCATGCCTTGTTGTGGCATTTGTTCAATCATTGGTGCAGATTTCCCGCCGGCGAATAATCCGACGAGAATAAGAATTCCACCAAACCCACTCACAAGCAAACCTTCCTGGGTGATTCCAAAAGAGGTTAGTGCAAGGGCGACACATATTCCGCCAACGATGAGAATAGACATTTTTGCCATGATTTGAGGTTTCAATAGAGGTATTTAAGGCATTTGTACCCAAATATACGATATCTTTATGATATCACTATGATAGCAGGTGCCGAGGAGTAACATGCAACCAGCCCCAGCCCCAGCCCCAGCCCCAATACCGGTGTCTAACCCAAACCCATTCCCGACCCAGATATCGGCGCCACCTTCGGCACCAACGCCAAATCCGGAAGAAATTATGTTTCGAGACATCGATATTGGCACCATTAATGGTTTTATAGGAATCGCCATTCACTGGATTGCCGTCCCATTAATTTTGATCTTACTTCTCCCTCTGTATTTTTCACCCATCACCGCCATTTTAGCGGGCCTCCTCCAATTGGCAATCGCCATACTTTGGTTCCTCCAATGGAATAGTTATCTTATCATCAATCCAAACGAGGCTCAAGCCCTGCAATTTTTCGGGAAGTATGCTGGAACTGTTCAGAAAGAAGGATTTCACTTTCTTATCAACCCACTTTATCAAAAGCAAAAGATTTCCTTCAGAATCCGTAACTTTGAATCTGCAAAACTCAAGGTCAATGATGTCAACGCCAATCCAATCGAAATCGCTGCAGTCGTTGTTTGGAAAGTCGTCGATGCTGCGGAAGCCCTGTTTGAAGTTGACAACTATCACGGTTATGTCCAAATCCAGAGTGAGGCGGCTTTGCGTGCAATGGCGACAAAATACCCTTACGATATTATCGAAGATAAAGACATTGGCGGCGTCGCCCTTTCAAGCCATCAAGAAGTCATCGCCCAAGAGTTACAACTTTCAGTCGAGGCTCGCTTGAAGCGCGCTGGAATCGAAGTTCTTGAAGCACGAATAAGCCACCTTGCATACTCGCAAGAAATCGCCCAAGCTATGCTTCGACGTCAGCAAGCAAGTGCGGTTGTTGCCGCACGAAGTGAAATTGTCAAAGGAGCAGTTGGAATGGTTGAGTTGGCCCTTGAACAACTCAGCGTCAAGAACATTATCGAACTCGATGAGGACAAGAAAGCAACCATGGTGAGCAATCTCCTGGTGGTCCTATGTTCAGAAACCGATACAACACCGGTGATCAACACAGGAACGCTATATCAATGATGTGAGATTTTGAAAGTTGAAATATTGACTAACATAATCCTACCAATAATCATTGCAATTCTCTTATTTGCATATGTTGGTTATTGCTGGATATCTCAAAAAGTCCATGTCCGAGGCCAAGGTTGGAAATCCAAAGAAGAAGCCCCGAAAACGTTCTATTTCATGGTGGTATTTCTGACTTTAATAGCAATATTTCAACTCTTTAGTCTCTACTTTTGGAGATTGAAATAATCACTGGAGGACAAGTGTTTGGCAAAGAAGAAAATACTCTTGCGTCTGGACCCAGAACTGCATGAACAAATTCGGTTGTGGGCTGAACGCGATTTCCGTTCATTAAACGCCCATATTGAATTTTTACTCAGGAAGGCACTAAACAAACAAAACGAGGACTAAAAATGAGTCCCGAACAAAAACCTTTACCCACTAAATCAGAGCCTGGGTTTTTTTCAAAATGGTTTGGTTTTTCAGGATGGCGTGCAATGTCGGCTAAAGCACGAATTTTCACGCAAATCACCTATCGTGTTTTCTTTTTGCTTGGTTTGGGCGCTCTTATCATTGGGTATGGTTTAATTACAGATTCAGACCCAGGGGGCTTACCGTTAATTGGAATGATTGTTGGATGGTTTTTCATCTTTCAAGCCATGGTCAATTTCATCTTTGTCGAAGGGTCCCGCTAACCGCAGATTCATTCCGGAGAACGCGGACCAGTCATATCTTCTGGACGAACCCAAGCATCGAATTCTTCATTGGTCAAATAACCTAATTCTACAGCAGACTCTCTGAGCGTCGTGCCCTTTTCGTGCGCGTTTTTCGCGATTTTCGCGGCTTTATCATAACCGATGTGATTGTTGAGTGCTGTGACAAGCATCAATGAATTCTCAAGATGTGATGCAATGTTTTCCTTAACAGGCTCTAATCCTTCGACGCATTTTGTTCGAAATGCTGTGCATGAATCGCTGAGTAGTTGAATCGAATGAAGGAGATTGTGAATCATCATTGGTTTGAACACGTTTAATTCGAAATTACCCTGACTTCCACCAACGGTAATTGCAGTGTTATTGCCCATGACTTGACAACAAACCATGGTCATTGCTTCGGCTTGAGTTGGATTCACTTTACCGGGCATAATCGAAGAACCAGGCTCATTCGCAGGCAAAGCCAACTCGCCAAATCCACACCGCGGTCCCGAGCCGAGCCAGCGAATATCATTGGCGATTTTCATTAACGACACTGCAAGAGTGTTGAGTGCTCCAGATGCTGCGACAATGGCATCATGAGCAGCAAGTTGGGCGAATTTATTTTCTGCAGAGCAGAAGGTTAGGCCTGTAATGTTGGCAATTTCATCCGCAACCATTTGTGCAAACAATGGGTGTGTATTGAGTCCTGTTCCTACGGCAGTGCCGCCAAGAGCCAGTTCAAACAAATCATCCAAGGCGAAATCAAGACGCCTTAAATCCGCATCCAGTTGAGCAACCCACCCAGAGACTTCTTGTCCAAGTGTAAGAGGCACAGCATCCATCAAATGTGTTCGGCCAATTTTAACAATATCCTTCCATGCTTCAGATTTTTCTGCCAAAGCGTTTCGCAGAGCACGAACACTTGGGAGCAACGAATGTGTAATTGCTTCCGCCGCAGAAATATGCATTGCAGTTGGGAAAGTGTCATTTGAAGATTGAGCGCGATTGACGTGATCGTTTGGATGAACGGGGTCTTTTGAACCAAGAACGCCACCTGCAAGTTCTATTGCTCGATTTGCAATCACTTCATTTGCATTCATATTTGTTTGAGTTCCACTGCCGGTTTGCCAAACTCGAAGCGGAAAATGCTCATCTAGGCAATTGTCCAATACTTCTTGAGAGGCTGCAATAATGAGGTCGCCAACTTCAGGGTCAAGTTGCTTCAAGGCCACATTTGTTTTAGCAGCAGCTTGTTTGAGAATTCCAAAAGCACGGATGACGCCAGCAGGCATAGTATCTGCGCCAATATCGAAATTAATTAGCGAACGAGCGGTCTGACAACCATAATATTTGTCTGCAGGAACTTCCAGTTCCCCCATGGTATCGGCTTCGATACGAACATCGGCCATGCTCAACCCTCGGGGCTGAACTTCTTCACAGTTCGCACAGATATCCCGTTGCAAGTCAAAACGGCTTGAAATTCCAGATTATACTTCGCAGTGTGACGGTACAGGCCACCATACTAACATCTTATGCACTTGGAATGAAACCCAACCCAAAACGAGTAAAATGCAATTTACAAGTTGCAAAAAGGCCTACTGGGGGCCTTTGTAGCGGATGAAGAATTTTCAATCACTGAAGAGTAACCCGAATGATTTGTTGTGGAACTCGAGGGCGGTCGCCAGGGAGTTTATCACACATTTCGATGGATTTGACAACATCCATTCCATCGACCACTTCGCCAAAGACTGCATGGTTCCCATTTAGGTGTGGCGTAGGTACGGTTGTGAGGAAAAATTGCGACCCACCAGTATTTGGCCCAGCATTTGCCATAGAGAAGATACCAGGCCTGTCGTGCTTGAGGGCGAGAGCAGATGGCTCACAGGGGATTTCCCAGCCCGGGCCGCCTTGTCCAGCTCGGCGCGACCTTGGATCACTGGAATGAGGGCAACCGCCTTGAATCATGAAATTTTCAATTACACGGTGAAAGTGGAGTCCATTGTAATGCCCAGCCTTGACTAATTTAACAAAATTTGCAACAGTATCTGGTGCTTTTTCGTTGTAGAGATTAATGGTAATATTTCCTGCACTGGTTTCCATAAGGGCTTGCATAATACTCTCCAGCCAGCGGAGGGTCATGAGCATTCGCCTGCTTACCTTTCTATCGAATTTGAACAATCAGACCTTCAACCAAGGGCGGAAGTGCTGGTCTGCATATGTTCTGGCATAATCCGCAGGGTATCCTGCCGCAATCAATTGCTGTTCGTAAGCGATTTGTTCAGGCGTGATGGTTGGGTCAGTTGTAGGTACGCCTGTTACTGAGGCATAGGCCATTTGTTGTTGACTAAACATTTTGTCCTCATCATTACTCTTTCGTCCACGAACAACCAATACAAGTGAAAGTAAGAGAATCAAAACAGCGGCTAATATTATTCCAAGAGTCGTATTTGAAAATCCTAGAACACCCGAATCAGATTGGGCACCATCGTCTTCATTCGTACCATCGTCGCCTTCATTGGAAGTCGAGTCATCATTGCCGCCATCAGTAATATTGCCATCTATTGTTTCATTACTGTCAATGGTTGTGTTGTCGCCTGGGTTGTTTTGTTCATCTTCAGACTCACAGCCATCAGCTCCGACGACTGTTCCAGCAGGAGTGTTTGGGCATTGGTCATCGATATCATCGACCCCATCATCATCAGCATCGGTGTCTGCTGGAGGGCAACCATTGCCCCCAACCCCATTTGCCACTCCCGGCACAACAGGACATGCATCTCCATCAATTCCTTCGGGATTATCTCCATATGAATCGCCATCACTATCGAGTGCCTGACTATCATCGAAAGGCCATAAATCATTGAGATTGGAGACGCCATCACCATCAAGGTCGGCACATCCAACACGGTCGATTGTAGAATCTCCGTAGGTCGTAGGGCAATCATCGACGACCCCATCGCCACCATCTGAGGTGTTGAAACCGTCTCGGTCGACATCATTGGCCCACAATTCCTCTTCATTTTGGATAAAGAACGGCGTTCCGATTTCTTGGTTATTCGTCTCATCTGATTCCATTAAGACATCATTGACATCAATGGTAAGTCGGCAGTTGTAGAATCCTGTGGCTTGCTCATCAACAGTTGAATAGTATTCAGCGCCAGAGCCAAAGGTCGTGTTGTATTCACCATACACAACGACTGTTTTCGTCGCCATTCGTGCCACATCATCGCCATTCGAATCAATAAGGTCGAGATGAAGAGTAATACTGATTGAATTAGCATCACCGCGTAAACTTACCAAATCCCATGTGATTTGGACCTCTGAACCAGAGGTATGATTGGTCGGGCACACAAGAGAAGAGATACCAACATCAGCAGGGGCCGAATCCAAATTTTCAATCGATAGATTGTAGAATCCAGCACCACCAGTAGAATCAATGATGAGAACGTAATCCTTGCTCACCCCCTCATATTCAGTATCATAAGAAGTGAAAAGGATGCCAAAGCTGGTGTTGTCAGCATAGGCGATTAAATTACCACTAATATCTTGCAATGTTGCAGAAAACGGCACAGCAGGGTCTGCAGAAAATTCAATTTCGAAATTCTTTCCATCATTCACGGTGAATGAAAATACATCAGATTCATCGAGGCCGCTGAAGCATCCTTCTCCTACGAGGGTAGGGTTTTGCCCAACATTGATTCCATTGCCAGCCGGAGCATCTTGCCCCAAGCCCAAGTCATCTTGTTGGCCGCAGTTGAATGCATTCGGGTCCACACCTTCGGTTTCGATGATTAATGTATAGACGCCAAGACTTAGCCAAGACTCGACACTGATGTAGAATGTACCGCCAACACCGCCGAAGTCGTCATCGTCAACTGTGGTAACTTCTTCATCAATAGAAGAGGAAAAGAACCCTCGGTCAAACCACTCGCCTTGGTCATCACGTAGGTATAAATCAGCATCTTGGTCGGGAGAATTGACAAGTGTAACTGTGACATTGAGACCTGGGGAGACATCGATTTCAAACCAATCGACATCATCAACATCTTTGTGAATACATCCATTGAGCGTCATTGAAACATCTATTCCGAGATAGATGGAGTTGGCAGCATCTGCCCCTGCATCGCCGCCAGACAATGCATCATCTTGAACAGGGCAAGATGTTGCTTTTGAATCAACAAGCAATTCATTGTATGAATTTTCTGTGTTATCCGTATCACTTTTCTCACTGATTTGTTCATCGGAGTCAACCATGGCAATGATTGTGTAATTTCCACCTTGGGTATTCGATGGGATTGTAACCATGAGTTGGAAAATCCCCGTTTCATTTATGTCCAAGGACGAGATACTCATGTTACCAATTTCAACATCGTGGTCGGCAAGCCCGCTATCAACCGAAAGCCATGCGGTGAGTAGAGAGGCTGGAGCAAGTTGAGTTCCCGTATTGTTTACTTCCACATCGTATGTTATGCTGTCTCCAGCATTTGCAGAGAGAGGTCCTGAGAGATTTTCAATAACCAAGTTTGGTGCAGGTGTCGAGTAATTCGTCCAAACATCAAGTGTCCAATTGACCCCCGTTCCCGAGCGTGAGAGGTTGACATAATAGGTGCCACCGATTCCATCAAAAGCAGTTCCAAGGGATGAAACAGCCCCCTCGTTTCCAGAGAATGAAACCGACATATCAACATCAGAAGCACCATATGTTAGATCGATAAAGGCAGTCACTGGCTGGTCAAGGGTGAGTGTGACATCAATCGAATGGTTTGCGGGAACATCAAATGCAAAGACGTCATTTTTATCGACACCATCGATACATCCAGTGTACGAGGCTGTCACATTGGTTCCCATAGAGGTCGCATTAGTTTGGTTACTTGTAGCATCATTCCCCAAACCAGCATCATCTTGACCGTTTGGATGAAGGTCTTCACACGATTCTCCTACCAGCATTACACCAGTTGATGCTAAGAAATTATTCGACTCGTTTTTTTCGGTTACGTTATCGTACCCATCGACAAAGAGCAACCAGTAATAGGTACCGTTTGCTAAATTTGACGGAAGAACAACTTGTGCGGTTGTCGTACGACTTGTATTTTCATTGAGAGCAGCTTCTGGTTCAGATGCATCAATGAGGTCATCTCCGAAGTCAGATATTTGGTCGGTTGAAAGGATAAATTGAACATCAAAAGGGTCTGAAGTTGCATTGTAAATATTCTCGACGACGTATTCGACGTTTACTGTTGCACCCGGTTGTCCCGAGGCAGGCTCGTTAATCGAAGTTAACGTCAAATCGGGTTGAGGTGGTGTATCATTGGTCCATGTTCGGAGTGAATACTGACCATCGCCACTGTAAACAAATACCTCAATGAAGAAATTTCCTGCATTGCCGGAAATAGAAGTTCCCGAAGTACTAACTTTTTCCAAAGCAGTAATCGATCGAGAGGAATCCACATATGTGCCAGATGAATCGATGAGATATAGGTCAAAGTCAGCATTGCTTGGAACCGTCAATTCAACATCCACATCTTTACCGGCAGTGATGGTGACTTCATACCAGTCTTCGGTATCGGTTGAATCCATACATCCTTGGGTACCGGTTTGACCACTGTTTGGATTTGTTCCAAGACTTCGAGATGTATTGGCATCCCCTCCTGCATCACCGGGTGTACCAGCATCTGATTGAGTTACACACGCGGCACGCCCTCCAGTCGTGGACTTTTGATTAGGTTCTTTGAACAAGAGTTGATTTGGTTGTTTTATCAAGTCCATTTCCATGTGTTCTTTAGACAAATTAGTTTCTACATCTATCTGTTCTTCAAGGGCGGATACCATGGGGACCATGGCAGCAAAAAAGAATAGAAATGTAAGGCCAATAGCGCTGAGACGCACATTCTGCATAGCCTTACGGCTACTTACACCATTATCAAACCTCGGATAATTAAATCAAGCAAATGCTTGCTCGATTTCGCTTGATAAGTTGTCAAAGCGTCCTTGCAGTTCCTTCATTGCACCGTTGAAAGCCTGTTCTGGAGTAAGACTTCCATCAGTTTCGTAATTGAAAACGTATGCTCCTTCAACAGGTTCCATAGTGATTGCATCGTCGAAGTCGCCATCACGATTTGTGCCAGGACCGACTTGGTGAAGTGCATTTTCAAGATCAAGCAGATGATTGACATCTGTTAATTTCTTGTCTTTACCGAAAAGTTTCGCATCGATTGGCTTACCGTCAGAAGTTGTTAGGCCAAGGTCAAACAAAACCTTCGCCTTCTTTGGTTTGTTGAGAGTTGCAACATTGTGTTGACGGAATCCGACAGCGGCAACTGGAGACCACTTTGCGTGGTCTCGGCCACGGCCAAGGGTTGCAAATGCGTAGAATTCGAGGTATTGGCCCTTTGAAAGAATTGTCAAAGGAATGCGCTTATGTTCTTCTCGAATGTCAAACATTTGGTCAGAAATAGTGGTTAGGTCACCAGCATAAACAGTACGGTATTCTTCATCAGAATCTTCAGAAGGTCCTTCTTTTCGGACGTGATAAAGAACTTGACAGGTCATGCAACCTTTGGATTCTTCAGCCATATCCTTGCAAGTAGGGCAATCGTCAGGGAATGCGATGCCTTCTTCAGGGAATGTAGGGACTGGAATCATTGCAAGTCGGTGAGCGATTGTTTCGTCAGGTAAAACGTTGACAGATTCGAAAACCTGTCCTTTGTTATCTTGATGAGTTCCTTGGTCGAAATTGACTCGATCGATTGCCAATTTGGGGACATCCGCAATCAGTGCACGGCGAATAGCATTCACTTGTGCAGCATCAGTGTTTGTCAAAAGAATTCTAATTGCATTGCCTTTTGGCCAGCCATCAACGATTTGTACATCCATTTTTTCCACCTCAAAAATCAAACACGACGGCCACGACGGCCACCCTTCTTCTTAGTACCATCGTGAGCAATTGGCGTCACGTCTTCGATACGAGTGATTGTCATTCCAGCACGGGTAAGTGCACGAATTGCAGCTTGTGCGCCAGGTCCAGTATTGTTGGAGAGGTTGCCACCAGGTGCTCGGTATTTGATAATAAGTTGTGTGAATTCCTTGTCCTTAAGGTCGTCTGCCATCTTTTCAGCAGCACGAGTTGCAGCGAATTGGCCACCACTGTCTTTGGATGATTTGACAACTTGTCCACCTGAACAGGTCGTGATTGTTTCAGCACCGGTTAAGTCCGTTGCAGTCAGTAGAATGTTGTTGTATGAACTGAAAATATTGATAATTGCACGTCGTGTCATCACTCGTCACCTCCAGTTTCTTTTGCCGAAGGGGCTTCTTCAGCAGCAGAGACCACTTCTTCAGCGAACTCTTTGCTTGCTTCTGGATCCACTTCTTCTTCTTCAACACCGTATTCAGCAGAAGATGCTCGTCCGTCAATTGCTTTTCGGATTGGATGCTCTGGGTTATCAATCCACGGGCAACTTGGATGCCAGGTGAGTTGTTCTTCTTCATCTCGAGAAAGTGGATAGGATGGGATAGTAACTTTTTGACTTCCAATCACAATTTTACCGTGGGTGACAAATTGTCGTGCTTGCTTCATTGAGATTGCAAGACCCTTGTAGTAGACTTGTGCTTGAAGGCGGCGGTTGAGAATATCTTCAGTGCTCAAAGAGAGGATATCGTCAAGTTTGGCGTCAGAAGCAATCAATCCTTTGTTGTGTAGCGAATGAAGCAAATCGTCCATTTCTCGCTTGCCATGAGCCTCACTAGTATCAACCATACCAATCAAGCGCATTGCTTGACGTCGATGTCGTCGAAGTTGAGACTTAGCCTTCCAAATCTCTCGCATGTTTTTCAAACCGTGATTAGCTTGAATCGCATGCTCTTCTTCGATACGTGCAGCCTTCCAAGGATGGGAAGGCGTGTCAAACTTAGGTCGTGCAAACTTTGGTTCTCCCATTCATTATCCCTCCAAATCATTTCTTTCGGCTTACACCAAGTGTAAGTCCACCACGGCCATTTGAACGACCGCGTTGTCCACGAACTTTGTTTCCGCTTGCGTGGCGAACACCACGGTAGCACTTCATGGTTCGAAGACGGTTAATGTCGTCTTCAAGAGTAAGGGTTACTTGTTGGCCTGTGAGGTGTAATTCATCACCGGTTTCAAGGTCACGTTGCCGGTTAAGCATCCAAAGAGGGACGGTTTCTGCATAGCCTTCAATGGCAACACGGAGTGTTTCTTGTTCATCAGCCGAGAGGTGGCCGGCGAGTGAAGCAGGGTCGAATCCGGTGTTCTTGCAAATCTGGATGGCGGTTCGTGGACCAACACCCCGAACAGCAGTCAAGGCTGTTGCTAGCGTTTTCTGTCCATCCATGTCAGTATCTGCCATACGCAAGATGTAAGAGAAATCGTCTCCTAAATCTTCTTCCTTTGGTCGTGCCATTGTGTTCACCTCTCCTTAACACGCAGTGTCAAGCAAGTTCCCGACCAACCCCCCCTATATCAAGACCGCGATACGCCTTCGCGGTACTGAGCACTGAAAACCATAGATTTTAGAGCGATTTTCTCCATGGATTCGTGGTGCTAAAAGGATGCCAATTATTCCGCAATACAAATGAGTAGCATTTCATCTCCTGGTTGTTGAACGAGAAAAGCCTCTCTCCGGCCGTGCCTCCGAGCAAGTTGACGGTCAATCGCACCCTGTATTTTGGGTTGAATTTCGGGAGCGAGCGGAACGCGAACGGTCATTTTTGAAACATCATGTTCTAGGATTAATTCCACTAATTGGTCGACGGTATCAAGGCCGAGATTAATTCGAGCCAATGCCACAACTCTCCCAGTAGCCTGAACCAGCATGCGGTCCATTTCATTCTCAAGGCGCAATGGATGTTGATGATGTATTTGGGGGCGGCGCCCTTCAACGACTCCCCATGTGATCTGCTCAGATTTTGTAACACTTTTCAACCACTCTTCGGCCAACCCACTCTCAACAAGCGCCGCATCGAGAATACTAATTCGTTCTCCACGCCTTGGTGGTTGGCGAAGGGGTGTTGGCAAACCATTGCCTGCGGCCAGAATTTCTCCGCCAGAAATCACATACGCTTCTTCGGTAATAGATGGAGGGATGCGAACAAAACGCCGTGCTACGCCTGTAGTAGAAGCACTACCAAGCCACAAAGCCAAGCGGTCAACGCGACCTCTGCCCCGAGAAGTCCATACCCATGTCCGAGAGATTCCATTCCACACCTCATCGACCATTCTTTCGACGCCAAGACGTTGGTCGTGGGTGAGTCTAGGTGATAAATCGAGAAGTAAGGCCGGACCGTTTTCACCTTCAGCTAAAAACGGCGCCCATCCCTTGAACACTTCATCAAGTCGAGGGGCCATCTCTTCAAGGCCGTGAGTACGACTATTCCGGGGCCGTGCAGGGTCTAGGTGAAGTAAGGCAATTGGTGGAAATTGTTCTAATTTTAGATGTTCAGCAATCATAGAACAAACGCCCTCACCATCTCGCCCATCCCCAGCAATAATACGGGTGTTTTGCATGCGCAAGGAATCCATTTCATTCCGGTATTCAGCGATGGATTGTAGATTTACAGCGCTCGCTTGAGCGCGCAACACATCCAACTCCACACCTATTCCTGGGCGTTGAAGGAGTGCCATATGAGCGCCGAGTTGAATGCCACTTCCACAAGCACAATCCAGAATATATCCCTCGGGAAGAGTGAGTTGTGTTAAGAGATTTGAACGTGCTAAAGCAACCTGCCAAGGAGTGGCCAATGGTTTTCCTTGACTTGCATGATAGAATACCAAAGTTCCAGCGGCAGTTGAATCAGGTGCGAATTCAGTCAAACCAGTCGAATCAACTGTATTGGGGTTGAAAATATCAAGCATATTTCTGCCTCATTGGCCTGCTACATCACTTCGCGTCATGATGCTCTCAAAGTGTATTCCCGCCGCTGCAAACGCCTCTTTGGCCCCCTCTTCTCGGTCTACGATGCTGATGACAGCAACGACTTCACATTCGGTATTTTGGTGAATGCGTTCAACAGCCTTAATCGCCGACCCACCAGTCGTTGTTACATCTTCGACGATGACGATGGTTCCACCGCCTTCAAGCGATGAACCTTCTATGCCAGGAGGATTGTTTGTTTTTCTTCCACCGCGCCCCTTTGCTTCTTTGCGAACCATGAATCCAAGACGCGGCGTATCAGCGGATGATGTAGCAACAGCAATTGCGGTTAAAGGCACAGCACCAAGCTCCAACCCTCCGACGAAATCGACTTCCAAAGCATCCATTCGGAGATTGAAAAGAGCACCGAGGATGTGTGTTGACTCGGGATGCATCATGACAGGTTTAGTATCAAAAAACCATCGAGAATTACGCCCACTCGCCAAGGTGAAAGCATCATCGCTCCCGCCATCGATGAAAGCTAAATCTCGCACAAGTTCAACAAGTCGGGGCCAACTTGAATGAGTTCGAACGCTCGGATGGACGGACATCAAACTGTGGTTTTGCCCCGCATCAATGAACTTTGCTTCTCATGGCCGTGAAACACAAGCCATGTTATTCTAACGCGGCACTCATAAACGGTCGCCCCCAAGAGCCAAAGGAATCACATGCCTCCGTCAGATGAATCAGGTATAAAACGAGGGCATAACCCGCTTCTCGGCCTTGATATTGAACGGTTAGAGGCCGAAATGAAAACCTATCACCAGTGGCTCGATGAGCATGCTGATGAAGCATATATAATTGCAGAAAAAGCAAGAAAACTTGGATACGACCTCAAAGAACACGTCGAGATACCAAGGGCGGCAGACCTTGCAGGGCGAACAGAAAAACTTCTTGTCGAATATTTGGATGGTTACGAAGTAGCAGAAGATATTAGAAAACTATTGTCCGAACACGACCGAGAAACAACTTCGATTATGATGGCGCAAAGCGTTGCCCGCGGTTTTCGAGAACAAGGCCACGACCTCATTACAGCCATCGACGTAGGTTTACGAGTTGGCTTGGCCGTGTTGACTGAAGCAGTACTCGTGGCCCCACTTGAAGGAATCAGTGAAGTCCGTCTCCTCAACAATATTGATGGTTCTCAGTTTGTTTCTGTGCATTTTGCAGGACCAATTCGGGCAGCAGGTGGTACAGCCCAAGCACTTGCTGTTTTGATTGCTGATATGATTCGGAGAGAACTCAACATTGGACATTATCAGCCAACAGACCCAGAAGTAGAACGGGTCAAAGAAGAATTTGGGTTGTATCGGGGCAATTTACAGTATCGCCCCTCTCCCGCTGAAATTGATGAAATTGTGCGTGCGTGCCCGATAATGATTAACGGCGAATCTACAGAGCGCATAGAATGCTCGGGATATGGGCGGGTGCGCAACATCGACGAGGCCCGAATTCGCGGCGGTGTTTTACTTGTTATCGGTGAAGGAATGTGTTTGAAAGCACCAAAAATTCAGAAACACACCGAACGTCTTCAAGTTCCTGGATGGGACTTCATATCCAAATTCGCCTCCAAAGGCAAATCCGAAGACAATGGCGAGAGCGAATCGCAATTTAAGTCACGCAAGGTTCCAATGATTACAAAATTTATGAAAGACATTATCGCAGGCAGGCCTGTTTTCGGCGCCCCTCTTCAACCAGGGGGTTTCCGATTGCGGTATGGGCGCGCCCGTCCATCAGGACTTGCAGCTGCTTCAACCAACACCGCCTCAATGTTAGCGATGGACGACTTCATCACGATTGGAACACAGATGAAAATCGAACGACCGGGCAAGGCGTGCGCCATCACCCCTTCCGATGACACGGATGGCCCTTGGGTCGTCTTACGAGATGGGCGTTTCCTACGCCTTGATGATGCTAAAAGCTATGCTGCAATCGGTTCGAAAGTTGGTACAGTATGGGATAATGGAGAACTTGTTCTCGGTTATGGCGAATTCATGGAGAACAACAAGAAATTGGTCCCAGCCGGTTACTCAAATGATTGGTGGGCCAGTGACCTCCTTGAAGAGTTGAATTCCGAAGATGCGGTGGTAGAATTTTCAAACATCATTGAACAATCCCGGGATACTTTCCCCGCCGGCACCCCAGGCATCCACCCTGAAGATGCTGAAAATCCAGGGGAACAACATCTAATTCGGCGTAAGTGGCATGCAATTTTGGCTGCTTGTAATGTGAATTGGGACCAATGCAAACTCCTCGCTCGACGCTTCAAAACTTCTATTCCCGCCCCTCATAATCCATGGTTCCTCGATTTGCCGATTGAGTGGGTACCTGCCGTATTGGGGCTAATCGACCAAGCAATAATCGAACCATTTGGGACATCGAATACCCCAATTCCAAAAATAGAAGAAAATCTCAAAGCCATGCCTTTACCTGAAAAACGGCAATTGCGCATACGCGGTGGCGTTAGCAATTGGTCACCACAAGTCATGGACAAATTGCGACCAGAAAGCCTCGACAATTTTGATGAATTCGAAATACCCGGGCCCGATATCCAACCCCTGGCGCCGATTTTCACAAAAGAATTGCCAGAAGTGTGGGCGTATATTCAACACGGCTTACCCAAAGGTGCGGCGATGATTTTGGGGTTACGCCATCACCACGATGGTGATGATTTGGTAATCACAGCCGGCTGGCCAGCCTTACTCGAAGGGTTTGGATATAGTTTCGAAGATGAAAAACCACTTCGAATTGTCGATGCAAAAACACGTTTTGAAGAACGCATTAACCAATTGAGGCAATCCCAAATCACGTTGACTGAAGAGCGAGAACGACTCGAAGTTCTTCGACAGGCTCGCGCAACGGTTCGAATTGCTGCCGAAACCAGCGCCCGCCAGCGCGGGCTTGGTATTGCCGAAACAGACGAAGTTGGGCGTCAAGCAGCAGCCCAAGTTCCCGACCCCGGCCCCTTGGATCCAAAATTGTTTTTGGCAGCCCAAATCCATGAAGATGACCATGACGTGGATGGTATCCTTTTGCAAGTTCGGAAAATTTCAGATTTACGATGGGAGCATGCTGCCCCTGTTAGAATCGGATGCCGAATGGGTAGGCCCGAAAAAGCAGCACCGCGCGTCATGAATCCAATGACACACGCCCTGTTCCCCATCGATTTGAATGGGGGCAATCAACGGTTGCTTGCGAATGCCGCAAGCAAACAAAGTATACGGGTGCAAATGGGTCGCCGAATATGCAAGAAGTGTGGCAAAGAATCGCCCTTTATCCTCTGCCATCACCGTCTTGTAGATTCAGATGGCCTTGAACGAGTTGGAGAAACATGTGGCGGCCGTACGAATATGAGAGATTCGCAAAACACAAAACGACGGCGTAGGGGCGAGATTCAAACTGTTCGTTTGGATACCATGATTGAAGATGCCCGAATTCGCCTAGGCATTGACCGCATTCCACGCCAAGTCAAATGTATGAAGCAAATTGCAAGTCGTGACCAAACACCTGAAGCGATTGAAAAGGGCCTATTGAGGGCCAAACACAAGTTGCCCGTGTTCCGCGATGGGACCGTCCGATTCGACATGAGCGATGTCCCAATAACGCACTTCACTCCAAGGGAGGTTAGTGTTCCATGGCAGACACTCCAATCACTGGGCTATGAGAATGATTGTGAAGGCAATCCGCTTCAAAACGATGAACAAATGCTGGAGATATTCCCACAAGATTTCATCGTCAGCAAAAACGCATGTGAGTTCTTTGTTCGCACTGCCCAATTTATCGATGAATTATTGGTTCGTTATTACGGGATGGAACCTTACTACAATGTCAATACAGCAGATGATTTAGTTGGCCATTTGATTTGCGCTTTAGCCCCACACACATCCGGAGGTGTCCTGAGCCGAATCATTGGTTGGGCTGATTGTTCAGGTGGATATGCTCACCCCTTATTCCATGCAGCGAAGCGAAGAAATTGTGATGGCGACGAAGACGCCATCATGCTCTTGATGGATGGCTTGCTCAACTTCAGCCGAGAAATATTGCCGGCAAATCGAGGCGGACTTATGGATGCACCTCTTGTCCTTACCACGCGGCTGAATCCTACTGAAGTTGACAAGGAAGCCCTCAATGTCGACTCGGGATGGTTTTACAGCCGAGATTTTTACGAAACAACTCTTTCCCAACCCCACCCAAAAGAATGTGCTGAGAGGATGGACTTTGTTGAAAGGCGTCTTGGTTCAGTGGCAGCAGTTCGCGGATATGGCTATACGCACGATTGCCACTCAATCGATCAAGGGCCGGCTTTATGCGCCTACAAAACACTCGATACGATGATTGACAAAATGAATGGCCAATTAGACCTTGGGCACCGTTTACGCGCCGTCGATGTCCGCACCGTCGCATCGAGCGTTGTTCGTTCACACTTCCTTCCCGATTTACGTGGCAACCTCAATGCATATGCTCGTCAAAAAATCCGTTGCCTCAAATGCGCTCATTCATATCGCCGCATGCCCGTGGCTGGCAATTGTATTCAACCCAAAAAAGAAACAGGAAGAGGGCTTACAAGTGTTGGAGTGCAAAAATCCGAAGGCGGATTATGCGGCGGAAATTTGGCTTTGACAGTTTCAGAAGGAGCAGTTCGAAAATACATCAAAGTCACCAAGCACGTTATGGCAAAATATGGTGTCGATGTATATACGAAGCAGAATGTGGAATGGTTGTCTGATAGCGCCGATTCTTTATTCAATAACGACCGCGCCAAACAATTGTCTTTGGCAGACTTCCTCTGAGTTCAATAATGGGACTTTAATGCCTGATTTTCCGGAATCGACTTTTTATCAAATGAACAGTAGAATGGGTTGAGGGGGAAACGGTTTGGACGAAGCAACACTCGTACTCAATGTGATACTCTATGTATTGCTTCCACTTTGGGGCATTGCAAGTATGCTTGATTGGTGGTGCCACAAACAAACCGACATCGAGGCGACATCAGGTCTACACGAAGCGAATATTCATTGTTTGATGGGCGCTCAAATCGGCCTTCCTTTGGTTTTGTCACTGGTTTTTGAAGTCAATGTTCTCATTCTCCTTCTTTGCTTTGCAGCACTCATCGCTCACGAATTCATTGCACATTACGATGTTCACTATACCACGGGAAAACGTGAAATCAGCATTTGGGAGGTACATGCGCACAACTACTTGGCAACCTTGCCTTTTTTCCTCATACTCTTGATTATCGTCCGTAAATGGGAAGTTTTTCTCGATTTAATCACCCTTGATTGGGCTGGTGGCTTTTCTTTTCAATTGCGCCAAGAGCCTTTAGGCGCTTCTGGTAATTATGCAGCAATATATATTGCTACAATGTCCATTTTAGTCGTAGGCCCCTATATGCAAGAATGGTGGCGCTGTTGGTCGTTTGAACGCAATCAAGAAGAGGAGGCTACAGAATGACCGTCTACATCACTAGCACTGGGTCCTTTTTTCCAGGACCGGCAATTTCAATCGACCAAGTTGAAAGCATACTGGGGGCAGTTCACGACAAACCTTCTTCACTTCGGGTTCAAATCCAAAAAGCAAACAAGATTCAAACTCGCCATTATGCGATTGATGAAAATCAACAGACTACTCACAGCAATACAGAAATGGCAACAAACGCGGCTGAACAATGCCTTGAACGCGCCTTTCTCAATCGTGAAAAAGTCGGCATGTTGGCCGTAGCCTCGACACAAGGGGACCTACCCGCCCCAGGTATGGCGAGTATGGTACAGGCTGAATTGGAATTACCAGAAATAGAGATTCTCACCACACATGGAATCTGTTCTTCATCCATCATGGCACTTAAAGCGGCTTGGAACAGCCTACGTCTTGAAGAGCATGAAGCGGCTTTGGTTTTGTCGAGTGAATTAGCCAGCCGACTTCTAAAAAAACAACGCTATGAAGCTGCAACAACCTCAACCTTTGCTGCAAAACGTATCGACTTTAGCACAGAATTTCTGCGATGGATGCTTTCCGATGGTGCAGGCGCACTATTATTACAAAACAAACCAGCGCCAAAAGGCCTCAGTTTACGAATTGATTGGATTAGAGGGTTTTCACACGCCCACGCCCTTCCTACATGCATGAGTGTTGGTTCAGCCGGCCGCCCAACAGATTCACGAACATGGCAAGATTATGACACCTATGCTGAGGCAGAACAAGACGGAGCACTCCTTCTTCGCCAAGATGTTCGCTTGCTCGATAACTTGATGCGAATGGGCGTGGATGGCTATTTGCGATTGGTTGAAGAAGGCGTAAGTAAACCCAGCGAAGTTGACCACTTTTTGTGCCATTACTCAAGCCACCATTTTAGAAATAAAATTCTTGAAATGCTTGACACAGCCGGTGTTGGAATACCTGAAGAACGATGGTGGACAAACCTCTACTCTAGAGGGAATACTGGCGCAGCATCACTTTTCATAATGCTTGATGAATTCTTACGCACAGATGAAGTATCGGTAAATGTTGGTGACAGAGTACTCTGTTTCGTTCCAGAGAGTGGGCGTTTCAATACGACATATCTCCAACTCACGGTGGTGGAAAAATGAGCGATGGTGAAATTTCAATCGAAGGCGGAGAGTCTTCTTCAGTTCAAGAGAATGTACCCGAAGGAGTCGTGCTGAATCCACATGCACAGGTTTGCCTTCAACAATTGCTTCGTGTTTGGCTTGGTTTTGAACGTGATTTGTCCAAAGTACCGCTATTGCGGCGAATTGATTTAGGCACGTTTACAGTTGAAGACCACCAAGTGTTTTTGCGAAATATTCGCCAACAAGTCATTGAAGGCTCTCGCTGGATAGCCCGAACAGCCAGTAGTTTTGACCGCAATCATTCAGAAATCCGTTCGACCATCATTAGCCACGCTGTTGATGAGCACCGAGATTACCAGATGCTTGAGAAAGATTATGTCGCATCGGGAGGTAGGCTTGAAGATATTTTGAATATGGAGCGCAATGTAGGTTCTGAGGCTTTACATGGTTTCCTTATGCATCGTTCTTCACTCCCAAATCCTATTGATTTACTCGGCGCGATGTGGATTATTGAAGGGCTTGGAGAAAAGATGGCTCATTCATGGGCCGAACGAATACAAGAACTCACAGGACTTTCGGAAGAATCAACCCGATTTATGACCTATCATGGCCACAACGACAGCGAACATATGCAGCGATTTTATGCAACACTTGACCGAGTTTGCAACAATGAAGAAAGCATCACAAGCATTGTCAAAACAGCAAAAGTGGTCGCTCGCCTATATCGATTACAATTGGAGGAAATAGAGTATGACATCCAGTGAACCTGCATTATCTAGAAAAGAACGCCGAGCCAAACGCCGCCTTGAGAAAGCATTGGCAAAAAACCACGGGCGAATGCCAGCATCACTCAGCGATTCATTGAGGGGAGATGATAGTTTACCCTTGGATTCCGAGGCTAAAGAATACTGGCTTAAGGATTTGCAAAACCCATTGCGCGTGATTATTCTACCTACGTTGAAAATACTTCTCAGCATAACTCTTCACATCACCTATTACCTCAAGCGCCTTTCACCAATTCAATGGAGGGCACACAGATTCCTTCAATGGCAAATTTGCTTTTTCATGAAACATTTTGTTCGCCCCGAAGCAAATATACTGATTCTACGACATTTCCAAGCCGAGAGCAACCTATTGAATTTCGTGATTGATAATACTGGAAAAGAAGGCGTCGAACCTGTACTTATTTATCCAAAAGTTATCCAAGATTTGATGGTTCAGACTTTTGTCCACCACGACCAAGGAGTATTGATGACAATGCGCGACCTTGGTGAAGTAAAAGGTGAGAATTGGCCTATCGCTGAAGAGGATTTACAATGGACCAATTGGAAGCCTGTTGACATACAATATTCACTTTCCCAAAAGAGATGGACTCAATTCCTTGATTTTGAAACAGCACATGAATTATTCAAAACGACATTCTGTTTCTGGCTTACTGCCAAGGAATACGAAGCAGCAATAAATTCGTTTCAATTCGATCATTCCGTCGGTCTGCGTATCGACGAGATTATTGGTGCAGCCCATTTTGCTGACCTCGCTCACAACAGGTTCCCTATGATTCTGGTTGGCCCGACAGGCCTTTCATATCGATTCCTCATGCATGGATTCTTTGTCGAACACGCGCATGCACATCTCGAACGAATGCGCTCAAACTTAGGGTTGGCTAACCGGTGACATACCCATTCCCCCAGCCTCTTCTTAACCAGCCTTGATGTATCACTTGCTTCAATAAATTAGTAGTTGTGATTGTCTTTGAAAGTGATAATTGATAACCATGAGTCTACAGGGGCTGCCATGTCTGAGAAGCGCGTTATACGCAAGATGAAAAAACTCGCCGCTCGCATCAGTGACAAAATGGAGTCCATACACGATGTTATGGAGGACCTTGAAATTGAGTTTGAAATGCTCCAAAAACAAATCCAAAAGTTGGAGTCTAAAAAGGGCTCGAACAAAATTTCCGATGCTGAAGAAGCCGAAACAACCTCCTCAGAACAGGATGATGAAGACGAAGTTGTGGATTTGGAAAACACATCCGTAGTTACTCTAAAGCCGAAGTTTTGACTTCACATTCAGAAAAACGGATAATATCACCATGCGTTATTGTTCTAGATAGGGGCAATCTAAACTCATGCCCTTGGGCACACCTGAACAGTGGGCGATGCAGGATTCGAACCCGCGTCGACGGGTTCGAAGCCCGTCAGGATATCCAGGCTACCCTAATCGCCCTTGACCTTGCCAGATGCCCCCCCTTCTTGAAGAAGGCGGAAGGATTGGCTCGTCTATGACGCGCTCGCTTCCGTGTATTCCAATGGGATGCTCAGCTTGTTGTCGAGAGACAACCATGCCTCTAACCAAGGCTGAAGCAGCACTCCTCACTCGTAGAACTGGAATGGCAATCGAAAATTTCACCTGGAGGAATAACGGCATACTCACTCTTCTCAACGATGAAAAAACTCGTGCATGTGTCTTTTTGTTGACTGCCTCTTCAGATGCTAATGCTGAAGGAATGTGTTCAGTATACGAAGTTCGACCTCAAGGATGTCGAACCTATCCTAATGTTTTGAATCATCACGATGAGGTCATTCTTGATGAAGGATGCCCCCATAAGGCTCAATTTCCTGAACCAACAGAAGAAGATGCGATTGTTCTTCTCAATCTCGAGGAACAATTGTTGCGTGAAGGATGAGGCGCCCAAGGCTGGCATGAACGTGCTCAACCCACCGTTGGTTAATACGCCATCCTGTTTGAGAAAAAGTAGTTTCAATTTCATGCCATTGCCCATGCAAGAGTTCTACAGCCACATCATCCATGAGCGCTTCATCAGAGAGTTCCCCAAAAGGATGCATTGGTAAGATCAAGACCAAATCGGCAGTTTCTGCAGCCACATCCCGGGCACTATTGAGAACTGATTGAATCAATTCAGCATGGTCAAGAGAACCTTGCGAGTTTCGACCATATGGCGGGTCGAGAACAAAGCCACTGATACGCTGATGCGCATGTTGTGGAAGAACATTGGGCAATTGAGTAGCATCGCCCAAGAGTAGTTTCGCATCAGAATGAGGCATTGCCCAATCGAGGTTTTTCTGAGCGCCTTCAATCATTAGAGGGTCGAGGTCAACGCCAAATGTTTCACGACCTGAAAGCGCTGCTTCGAGAACAAACCCACCAGTGCCAGTCATGAGGTCTAATGTCGCTCCTTTGTCACGAGGACCTGATGCTACATTTACCGCTAAACGTGCCAGTCGGGGGTCAAGGCTGACTGGTTTGAAGAATGGGCGGTCGGTTGCACGACGAGAAGTGATACCATCCGAATCGTCTCCTGAGCCAACCATCCAGCCACATGCGATTATTCCAGCGCTTGCATCAAGCACCATCCCAAGTCGATGGTCGGGGGATTCAAGGTCAATATCATAGCCTTGAGATGACATCATACCACCAATTTTCCCAGCAAATTCGCGACTGCTAATACCTGCCATTTTACCTTCATGCTTCATAGAACGGACCGCAACTGAACCATTACGAGGATGATTTGTGAGATATGCTTGAATTTGCTCAAAGAATACTGAAGAATCTTCTTCTCTATTCCAAACTACAGCATGGCAGAGCAAGGCTTGGCATCCACTTGCACATTCAACCGCAGATTGCATTTCTTGTAGAGAGATATCTCCATCAAGTTCGACTAATCTTCGAGAAGAAAGTCGAGTCAGTGTTGCATGTGGGAGCAATGCTGAGATTTCCGCACGTGCCAATGCCGGATGCCAGCCACGCAAACTCGCAACATGACTCGCCATGGTGGGCGCTTGCGCCTCGACTTCTTGACGGATTCGGATGCGAATATACACATACTGTCGCCCCGTATTCCCTCCATGGGCTGCAATCTTCGAGACCTTGCCACGCCCGAAAACATCGACTTAGCAACCCTTTCGGGAAAGAGAGTTGGCATAGACGCCTTCCTAACTGCGTTTCAATTTTTGACAACAATGCGAGACCGTTCACCTCAAGGAGATGGAGGACCCCTTCGTGCAGATAATGGGAAGGTTGTTTCTCACTTGATGGGTTTTCTCAATCGTACTGCGACATTATTGAATCTCGGCATCAAGCCCGTGTACATTTTTGATGGCAAATCACCAGAATTGAAAGCCGATGAATTAGCATCGCGCCGTGCTCGACGAGAAGAAGCGGAGCGCGTGCACAAAGAAGCGTTGGCTGCGGGAGATTTTGCATTGGCTCAAAAGATGGCCCCCCGCATCATGAATTATACCCAAGAGATGGTTGATGAAACCAAGCAATTACTCGATTTACTTGGCGTGCCTTGGGTTGTGGCAAAAGCCGAAGGTGAAGGACAAGCGGCAGTTATGGCTGCCAGAGGGCAACTCGATGTTGTTGCAACCCAAGATTGGGATGCCTTGCTCTATGGCACACCCCACCTCGTTCGCAACCTAATGAGCGATGGTTCAAAGCAACATGGGCGTGTTGTAAGAGCGCAGATGATTGACTTGGAGGCCATGCTAAAAACCCATGATTTGAGTAAAGCGCAATTGATTGATTTGGCAATCATGATTGGTACAGACTTCCACCCCGGCATCCGTGGCATTGGTCCAAAGACTGGAATCAAACTCATCAAAGAACATGGTTGTATTGAAATGATTTGCCAAGTGAAGAACAAGGAAATCCCCCAACGTCTAAGCGAAATCCGTGAAATATTTCATCATCATCCTGCTGTTGATGTTGCAGATGAAGATTTGCTCCCAGGACAAATTGATGTCAAAGGACTTATCCAATTCTTGCAAGTTGAACGACAATTTAGCCAGCGTCGAATGGACAATGCATTTGACAAGTTACGAGAAATTGGATTGATTCGCGAAGGTGGCCAAACCTCGTTATTCTCGTTTTGAAGGTTGCATAAAACGCAAAGGACTTGCCAGAACATCAACGCCTTGAAAATCAGTTACGGCCTGTCTCGCTACACTTTGGGGGTCATGAAGCGCCTCAAGTACTGTATTGACAGGAGCACACGGAACACCAATCAATTTTTGTTCGAGTTCACCACGATTGTAATTTAATACAGCGTTTTCCACACAACTCTCCACCGCTTTTCGTGAATTAACACGACCTTCGTTGGTAGCCCAACTCTCTTGATTCTCAAGCGCTAATGCTTCAACCAAAGTGAGCCATTGATTATCAGAACCGACACCAATGACAAACCAACCATCTTTTGCTTCAAAGGCACGATATGGTACCAAGTTCGGATGAGCAGACCCCATCGGAGTTGGATTTTTCCCACTGGCCATAGCGTTGTGGGCTTGATTCACCAATGCGGCAATAGCACAATCCCATAGAGACAAATCAATCCGCATGATTTCACCCGTCCTTTCTTTGTGCAATAATGCAGCAAGAATTGCATTGCCAGCGTTGAGCCCAGTGATGACATCTATCCACGCTACGCCAACCTTGACTGGGGCTCCACCTGCTTGGCCGGTTATTCCCATAATACCGCTTCGAGCTTGTAAGGCGACATCATACCCCGGCTCATCTCGTCGAGGTCCTGTTGCACCATAGGCTGAAATCGAACAGAGAATAATATCATTCGGCAAAGGGCCCACAAGCCGCTCAAGTGTACCAGGCCGGAAGTTTTCAACTACAACATCAGCCGTTTCAATTAACGCTCGCACATCGTTTTTTTCACGTTTGAGATCAAATGTCACGATTTCTTTGCCTCGGTTGCACGATAAGAAGTAGGCCGCAACCTGCTTCCCATCGAATCCGGTGGTGAATGGTGGGCCCCAATATCGGGTATCATCGCCCCATGGCGCTTCAATTTTGATGACTTCAGCGCCAAGGTCAGACAACATTTGGGTCGCATAAGGGCCTGCTAATATTCGAGAGACATCGACGATTCGAATACCCTCTAAAATTCCGCCCATGTACCCCCTAAGTGTCCGAAAGGGTTGAACCTCTCCCCCCGAACCGTTGGCTATGGAGCGGTTGGATTTCGAGGACGACCGTTTATGGTCCCGTCTACTGATCTTGGGCATTCTGCTCAATGTCATCGTATGTTTCACTAGCGACTTGGGACTAGACACACAGGTCAAAATGGCTGTCGATGAAAACGGAACATTACCATGGGGAGACCTTCGGCCTGAAATTGCAGGTGAAAGCGACCCTACTGATGGCGGTCAGCGAATTGTATTGCCTCTGTATGAGATGTCAGAATTTGGCATCAAAACAGTAGCCCTTCTCACCTTTGTTGGCATGGTTGCCTGTTTGTATCGTTGGAGCGGTGTGCGTTCAGCCGCCATTCTTTCGCTTTCGCCAGCGTTTATTTTTTCAGTTGGCCGAGGTTATGAAGAAGTATATTTAGCAATGTTTTGCGCCGCAGCCTTCATACTTTTTACCGGATTGCTCTCATCAAAATACAGACCCCTACAATCATTCCTTGGTGGACTTTCTTTCATGTTGATGCCTTATGCTAAGGGGTTCACTGACGGGTTTGGGGTGTTAATCGGCGCTCTTGTATTGGCTACCTTTTCCACCGTTTGGAGTGAGATATCAAGGCGAGGTGGTGAGAAGACCAAGTGGATGTCGAAACCTCATGTTGTTGGAATTGTTGTTTCCGCTGTCGTATCAATGTCCATGGTCATACTTGGGATACTTGGCTATAACAGCACGCTGTCAATATTGGCAGAAAGCCCAGTTAGATACACGACAGCGTTCGCCTTTTCGATTCTAGATGTCATCATAATCTTCACCTTCTTCGGCATGGCCTTGTGGCCGTTTGTGGGTTCATTATTCCGTGGATTCAGTTCTGTTGAAGATACCAAAATCGCCATGATGACCGGCTATATTGTTGGCCTCATGACTGCAATCGTGTTCTATGTCGCAGCTCTTTGGACATATGAAGCGAGTATATGGGGGGCTGATTGGCCAGGCGTAATTTGGACGATGGGGAACAATGGGCGATATGCGACTTTACTGTTCATCCCAATGGTACTCTTGCTTCAAGAACTTCGTCAGCATATTGAGGTTCCAACGTTTGACTCCCCGCTTTCAAAAGCCAAGGGCATGGGTTTGGTTGTTCTCCTCTTGTTGCCTCTCTCTCTTCTAGCATCATTCCACGGACAAACCATGTGGACTGATGATGCTGCAAGTACAATGGAACTTGAAAGGGGTGAAGAGTTCCTCTTTGTTTCAGAAGATACACTTGGCATGCATTGGCTCTATACATTCTATGCTCCACTTGATGCAGAGGAAAAAGCGATTACTGGCCATTGGAGGTCAATAGATTCGAATTGGGAATCTGATTTGAATTCCTCCTTATTACAAGTAACAACGCTCGTTGTTTCACCCGATGTAAAGTATACACCTAATGGGTGGATTGTTGAATCAAGTGGAGAAGTAGACCTTCTCAACGGTAAAGGAGAATGGCGCGTATTAACGCGCTCCTAACCTCAAGCGTTCTTATCAGCTTGGACTTGTGTGCGGACTGCTTGAGCAGCGGACTTTGCACCTTGCATAGCCTTGCGCACACGGGTACCAGCAGCAGCGTTACCCTTGTCGTGCTTGACAGCATCAGCAAGAGCGGCAGTTAAATCATCAATCATCGTTTGAACCATAGCCTCGACGGACATAACCTGTTCGCTGAGTAATCGGCTTTTATTGATTGCTCCGGAAAAACATGAAAACCGTAAACTAAATTCGATGAATAGAGCACCGAGTTCATCATCTCGTGCCAAAATGACAGTTTGATAAAATAATATCGGGATTTCAAGCGAGGGGTTGAAAACCCCACGGTTGGAGGGTCGAGCAAGGAGGAGTAAGACATGCGCTTCGGTGTTCGAGGAACTTTGCCGGACCCAGACCCTGTTGCAACACAGGAATGGGTCGATTCAATCCTTGCTGTTCGTGACCAACTTGGTGATGAAGAGGCTCGCCGCCTATTACTTTCTACCGTTGATGCAGCCCGCCATGCCGGTGTCGAAATCGATGTCGTCAATACCCCTTACCTCAATTCCATACACCCAGATAATCAAGGCACATATCCGGGTGATTTGGAAATGGAAAAACGCCTCCATGGAATCATAAGATGGAATGCGATGATGGTTGTCACACGCGGCAACAAAAACTTCGATGGCATTGGAGGCCACATCTCGACTTATGCTTCAGCATCTCATGCTTGGGAGATTGGCTTCAATCATTTCTTTCGAGGCAAAGATGGGTCTGGACAAGGCGACCATCTCTATTGGCAAGGTCACGCATCTCCAGGAATTTACGCTCGAGCCTGGCTCGAAGGTCGTTTGACCCATGAGCAAATGGAAGCCTTTCGTCAAGAAACTGGCGGCAAGGGCTTGTCTTCATACCCACACCCCCGCCTCATGCCTGACTTCTGGGAATTTCCAACCGTCAGTATGGGGCTTGGCGCAATGACGGCCATTCATCAAGCTCGTTTCAATCGCTATCTCGAGGACAGAGGTTTAGTTTCAACTGCAAACTCCCGTGTATGGTATACGATGGGTGATGGCGAATCTGACGAACCAGAATCACTGTCTCAACTTTCTCTTGCAGGACGTGAAGGACTTGACAACATTGTCATGACTCTAAACTGCAATTTACAACGCCTTGATGGGCCTGTTCGTGGCAACTCAAAGATTGTCCAAGAACTCGAAGGGCGGTTCCGTGGAGCAGGCTGGAATGTCATCAAAGTTCTCTGGGGCAGCAGTTGGGATGATTTGTTTGCTCGAGATTCCGCCGGCATTCTTGCTGCTCGTCTTGACGAATTGGTCGATGGCGATGAGCAGAGAATCGTAACTGCTGATGGAGCAACTATCCGCAAAGATTTGTTTAACTCTGATGGATTACAAGCCCTCGTAGCCCACCTAAGTGATGATGAATTGGTCGATTTATGTGCTGATGTTGGAGGACATGATTTTGTTAAACTTCATGCTGCCTACGCTCAGGCGACAGCTCACAAAGGGCAACCAACTGTAGTTTTGATGCGCACCATCAAGGGATTTGGCCTTGGGCCAGCATTTGCAGGCCGCAATACAACCCATCAAAAGAAGAAGGCAGGAATGGAAAGCATGCAATACATGCGCGATGATTTAGGACTCGATTTTTCAGATAAAGATTTGGAAAAATATCCATACATCATGCCCGAAGATGTCCCTGAATTAGTTGCCTATGCTAAACAACGCCGCGCCGCCATGGATGGATTCATGCCATGCCGTGTTGTGCCAAAATTTGATTTGCCACTTCCAGAAGAAGCAACATATGCTGAATTTGATGAAGGCACCAAAGGAAAAATGCAAGTCTCAACCACCATGGCCTTTGTTCGAATTCTACGCGCTTTGATGAAAGACAAAGAATTCGGCAAACGAATCGTACCAATCATCCCCGACGAAGCCCGAACTTTCGGAATGGACCCATTATTTGCTGAATTTGGAATCTACCATCCCGAGGGCCAACTCTACAAACCGGTTGACCACAAAGTGCTGATGAAGTACAAGGAATCAGCAAAAGGCCAACTCCTAGAAGAAGGCATTAACGAAGCCGGTGCCACTTCAACGTTCATAGCCGCAGCAACCTCTTTTGCCACTCACCACTACCCAACCATCCCCTTCTATACCTTCTATTCGATGTTCGGATTCCAACGCGTGGCAGACCTCATTTGGTCTGCGGCCGACCAACGTGCTCGAGGTTTCCTAATGGGTGCAACCTCTGGACGAACCACGCTCAACGGTGAAGGATTGCAACATCAAGATGGCCACTCACTTCTGATGGCTCACACCAATCCAGCTGTTCGCGCCTGGGACCCGGCTTTTGCTTACGAATTAGCAACCATCATTCGGCATGGCATCGATGAAATGTATGGGCAAGACAAGGATGTCATCCACTATATTGCCGTTTACAATGAGAATTATCCTATGCCTCCAAAGCCACAAGGTGTTGACCAAGGCATTATTCGCGGCATGTATTTGCTACGGGGTGCGCCAAAGGGAGATGGACCAATCGTTCGCCTAATAGGGTCAGGGCCAATTATGGTTCAAGTATTGGATGCAGTCGAGAAACTCGAAACTTACGGAGTTCGTTCTGAAATTTATTCAGCCACTTCCTATGGAGAATTACGTAGAGAAGGTATGGAATGCGACCGATGGAATCGATTGCATCCAACAAAAACAGCCAAGCAACCATGGGTTGAACAAATGCTTGGAAATGCAGAAGTTCCAGTCATTGCCGTCAGCGATAACATGGCAGCAGTCCCTGATATGATCCGTCAATGGGTCACAGGCCACTATACTGTCTTAGGAACTGATGGATTTGGCCGCTCTGATACTCGAGAAGCACTTCGCAGGTTCTTTGAAATCGATGGGGCAGCAGTTGCACTTGCAGCGCTCTCCTCCCTTGTAAGAGATGGTTCAATTGAGGCAAGTATATACGAGAAGGCTGAGAAAGAATTCGGAATTTCTTCTGAACGTAAAGACATTACTGCACTTTGATACTGAGGCCATTCACACGACCTCCGTTGTTTCAAATGAGGGTCCTTGAAATGTACAGCAGTTGAGATAGAACAATCCAATTCAAGTCAATTTAGGGGTGGAGTTCTTGAAGGGGCCGCGCTTGGATTAACTGATACCATGTCTGAATCGCCAGCGAAGAAATCATTTCTCCGAATGTGGGTAATGAGGCAATATTGGCGAATGCAACAATCACAAGCAATTGTAAGTCTGTTACTTTGGGGGACTACAATCACACTATTGGTATGGCCATTGATTTCTTGGAGATTCTCAGCAAGCTGTAATTCGGAACTTTGCTTTTCGGACCATATAGCAGGTATTCCAAGCGCTTACATTGGACTTACTGTGATTTTCTTTTCAGTTATGTTTGTGGTATTATCTATAGGTTTTCTTTATGATCAAGTATTTTCCCTATGGACTGAGTGGCGAAATGTCGATATGGAACGCAACCCCTTTGCGACCTACGCTCTTGCCCCGATATGGGTTATGTCTATCGCTTTGCAAGCAGAAATTTTGAAACGAACTTCTTCACAAGATGAGGAAATCATTGAGCAAGCAAACTGGTGCCTTAAGTGGTGTGAAACATATACAGAAGGTGAAATGTTTGCACGTGCGGTACAAAAATGGGACAAAGACCTTGGAGAAACCCCAACCTTTTGGTTTACTTCTGATGAAGCAATGCAGCGGGCACGAGAAGTAATAATTTCCGATGAAGCTTGAATCCATAGCCGCTCAAATTGGCTTATTGCGCAAAACCTAATTTATGCATAAGCATTTTTTGTTTTCTTCGCAATCGTTGGAAGAAGCTTCCAGCGATATACTTCTTCCATTCTTTGGGAACAGCATCGCGACTCTTTTGAAGGTCTTTGGTTTCTAGCCAAACACCATAATCCAAGTAAATATTTTCTCGCCCATTGACACAAACTGCATGTAATGGAACATGTGTATTGCTAAATGTTTGTAAAGAAGGGATTTGAGATGGGTCTATCAAATCTTCACGAATAAAAAACGCATCATGATGTTTAGCAGTGGAATAGCATCCAGCATACACCAATGAATATCCGTGATTTTCGGCCATCATCGTTAGTGCTTTGAGTGAAGAACCCATTACACGGTCCATATGCCAAAACTCATCCTTATCGTTTGGGAAGGCCATCGCTGCATCAATTGGGAAATTAGGATTAAATTCAACGCTGAAGAAACTCGGGCGATAATTTTTCAACAGTGCATCGGTTACCCAAATATCGGTTGAGTCTAAGTCGATGGAAATATATCCCGGTTCAATCGGGACATTATATTGCTGAAAAAGTTCACAGATATTTTCACTTGTAATGAAATGGCGGTACAAATTAATGTCTGGATTATGGCAGTTTCCATCCATAAGGAGATAGTCCCATTTTCGTTGATGAACCAAGTATTTGGTGTTTGGTTGGCAATCATCCCAACTGGTTGAATCATAACCAAATTCAATACAATATTTGTTACTGATTTCAATATTTTCACAGATGAAATCAACCACGCCGTCTTGCATCCCTTGGGATGAATGGCGTGCTTCATGCTCTGATATCATCGAAATCCAATTCTGTTGAGTCATAATCTCACCCCATTTGTAAAGGTGTATGGTTTATGAAATATATGTTCGCATTGTGCGAGTCTTGTATGGGCTGACAAACAAATCACCAATATGTATGAGTCCTATTCATTATTGTCTAATAATGCTTGAAGCAACTATTATGTTCGATATCCCGCGAGTCGTTCTAATTCAACAATTCGTCTTAGTGTCGAAGGTTGGAACGTTGCTTTGATCTGCTGGTCGTTTTGCCCCTCAAAAACATTGGTTGCATTCAAGGAGGTTGTTTGGGTGCCTGGAATGACATCGAAATGTAAACTCTCTTGAGCAACTTGGGAAATTGGAATTTTATTTTCAATTGCAAGGTAAGTCAACCAAAGGTCATCATTTCGTGGACACGTTTCTCGAAATCCTTGGCCAACTTCGCGCATTAGTTGAAGAAATTCTGGTGGGAAAAGAACACCTGAGACACATGTTGCAAAATTGAGATTGCTGGGGCCTCCCAAACCAGGTGGCCATGAATCGTATGGGGTCAAACTCATTTCATCATCTGCAACAACCATCCGGTGAGCCCGATAAGCGTGGATACTTGTTGAGTCAGAGGTAAAGCACGCGTTCAGACGCTTTAGCCACCAGCGCGGGTAAAGTATGTCATCATCGGCAACAACGTGGGGGGCTGAAAATGAAGGAGCATTGACAATCCAAGGTTGAATCTTAGTGTGGGGGCCGAGATTTTCTGAAAGGTGTATTTCCAAACCTCTTTTTTGTAGTCGTTGTAGAGTTTTCAGCGGATTAATGACATGGTCTTCCACATCCAGGTGAAGCATTAAACGCGATGGTTTGAGGGTGCCTCGTGCAATGCTTTCTATTGCTAAGAATACACCCTTGAGGCGGTGGCCATGTGTTGTCAATGAAAGAGTTGGACCGCCTTCCTCAATAATCGAAGTGCGTGAATAACGGTTGCGAAGGCGTAGACGAAAAATGGAGAGATGTATTGGAATATTCCGAACAATATTTGCCGCGAAAGCCAAAGGATTGATTCGTGCCATTATTCCACCGTAAAATCAAACCTAATCATTATGCCCTTCGACAAGACCGGCTCTGCTGTGATTCGTGCTATGGGTTTGGCTTAACGAATACTTCGGTCTGCTCCAATACCCTTTGTGTATTCTTAACAGTTGTAAAGGGTAGTCACAATGACGCATACATGCATATGGGGGCCCTTGCGTTCAAAATTTTCCATCCTTCTTGCGTTTACTCTTGTATTGCATCATCAGACCACAATCACGGCACATCCAGTGTTCAATCCGCATCAATCCAAGCATTTGCATTGGGATTTGACAAACGACATTAGGGGATTACATTCAGGACAGGCCTTACTCATTCTCATAAACAAGCGATTCCTTTCAAATGCATAAACCGATCTATCCAATTACCATATACAGATAATTTGCAGGGTCTATACGAATAGATTCACTCTTCTTTGAGTACTTTCCAAATGAAATAGGCTCCAATGAAAACTCCCACAAGTAAACCCAACACGGCGCCGATTGAAATGCTAGGTGCTGCCATGATTCTTCGATGGATGAATTCGGTATAACATTATTGTTCACTATTCGGGCAGGGGCCCTATTTATCGCCTGCATTATATTCGCTAGGGACTGCCAACCCGTCTTGGCAGTGGGGCCCCCTTTGCTCTAGCACCGAAGGATTGGTTAAATTGAACTGATACGAGAGAGTATGTCTGACCCATCTATTAGTTCGGATGGATACTGGAAATTTATTGATGGGGAATGGACTGCAACTGAAAAACAAATCTCTGCTTTGGAGAAAGGAGCCAGACCTCATGATTTTGTTGAAATCTCAAAAAGGAATCCTGAGGTATTTCAAATTATATCACTTAGATTGAAGCAGATCGCTCTAAACTCCAGAAATAAATGTGGAGAGTTCAGTCTAGTTCTCAAAAATAAATATTCAAATCTCCAGCGAGACCAAAAATTACAGCTTCTTACCGGCGTTGGTGTGGTTTCTGTTGCTTTGATCGTAATACTAATAATCGCATCTCTTTCTATTGTCATGAATAATCAGACTCCACCGCTAAACTGTTCGTCAGAAAATCGTGATGATAGAGATGATACATGTCCAATTGAAATTGCATCATGGAATCTAAATCGGTTTGGTCGTTCCTCGGCAGAAAATGATACGATACGAGGTGAAATGGCCGAGAAGATTAGTAATTACGATATTATTGCGGTCCAAGAAATCAAAGATAATCAGTATATAGCCCCCTATCTCTTGCAAGAAGAAATTTCTGAAATTTCTGAATATGGTATGATTCTGTCTAACCGTACTGGAAGTTTTTGCGAGGAAAAGTCAAGTTCTCAAATCTCAGAACAGTACGCCTTTTATTATGATATTTCAATTTTAAAACCCCTCGGGAACTATCAACATTATCCAAATACAGACTGCGATTTTGCAAGAGAACCATTCGCAGGACAATTTCAATCATTAAAATCAGATTATACTTTTGTGCTTATTACATTACATGTGAAGCCAGACGACGCATTGAATGAGATTTCATCATTGGAGAAAGTTTTCGAGTGGGCTAAATTTCAATATCCAAATGAGGATGATTTCATTTTACTCGGTGATTTGAATGCTGGTTGTGATTATGCAACATCTTCAGACCTCGATGAACTTGATATTAGAAATGAAGATTATATTTGGATTATACCTGATAATATCAAGACAAATACTGCCGAATCACGTTCATGTGCTTATGATCGAATAATATTGGAAGATATTGAATCTAGTGAGTATCTGAAATCTTACTCAACCGATTGTCAAATCGCAGTCTCTGATCATTGTATTATTTCAGCGGAATTCTCTAAGTCGGAGTCTTGATGTTTAGTAGACATCATTTTCGACTAATCGATGATATAATCGTTTTAGGGACTTATCAAAGGGTCTATCCGAATACCCATTGTTCAGAAGTTGGTAAATTAGAGGGCTCGCAGTGGGTCTTGTCAGACACTACCCTCGGTATGGACGGGTATACAGTGGGAATACAGAGGGTCTCCTAACAATTCAAATCATACCACTCGTGCCGGGCTAAGGATTATACATAGCTAATTCTCGCTGAGAAATATGGTCGAGGTTGAGTGCCCGTTATGCTCCGAGACAGTAGACCTAGGCAGTGATTCAACAGGGACTTATGAGTGTCCATACTGTGAGGGCGATTTTGAGTATGAAAGTTCAACTAGCCTGGCCTTAAATGACACAAATCTAAAACGAGGATTGTTAAAACAAATGAATAACCCAAGGGAAACTAGTCAACGTTTGACTCAAAAAAAATTAGAAAAAATAGTACTACCTATATTCATGGTGATTTTCACTGTAGCTTTTCTTGTACTGGTTTTCGTCTACATGGGAGTGAGTGGTTGGGAGGAAACCGAAGGTGAGATTATTTCTTCATATTCTACTGATTCGGAACTAACTGAATATCAATACACATTCAAGGTAGATGGTGAAACATTTAACGGAAGCGATGAATGTCATTCCCGCGGTGGAGGAGGGGATGAACAAAACTGTGAAAGTTATGACATTGGTGATGCTGTAATGATCTCATATAATCCTGGAAATCCAAATGAAAACGAGATGGTAGATAATCAATTACCATCAATCTTCTTATGTTTCTTTTCATTACCAGTTATACTATTGGGTTTGACTTTATATTCAAAATTTAGAGATAGTAGCAACCTTGAAGGCACCCATGTACAAATCGACTCGGATAAGTTGTAAGGGGTCATCCGAAACCCCTTTGCATTTTTCTTTCCGGTACAAAGGGGATCCAGTGGGTCGATACAGACGCTAGCGAGTGTATTGGGGGACTAAACACCCATTGTACTCCTTCACAATGTCTTGAGGGGTCTGAGGAAACCCACGCAACTTCATGGAAATGATATGTCGTTAGTATGTACTGGAAAGGCCGTTTTGCTCCTTTTCCGATTATATTTTATGGCCAGTCAACAACCGACCTACATGAAGGCTAAATTAGCGACAGGTATGATTTTGATTTTCCTATTTCAAATAGCGTCAGTTTTACCAGAAGTTGATCGATTAAGTGACTTTCAAACAGAGAGTAGATCTCAGATAAATAGCCCACAGGGGGTAAATGATACATCCTTTGTATCTATGTCAGCACGTTCTTTTCAGTATGAGGATCATAAAGGAGATAGTAAAGAATTTGGAAATTCTTTGATTGTTATGCAACAGACAATATGGAATGGAGGGGCAGGTCCGCAATTCAACGGAAATCAGGTTTGCCCTTCTTCACTTACTTATGCACAATGTACTCATAGTTTATTGATAATTAATTACTCATCTAACACTTTAATAGCCCATATTTATGCAACTACAGAATTACATTTTGATACCTTTGAGAATTCATTGCATATATCTACACTAACTGCTGGGACAGGACAAAATGCAATGAACGTAATTTGGCCAATTCAGAGCCCTGTTAGAAATTATAGTGGACCTGGAGTCTATGTTTTTAATCAAGACGGCATTTTGTCTTCAAACACAACGAATACTATTTCCAATAAGTGGCCAGGTTATTTCACCCCTTCAACAGTTATGGGAGACACTTCTACATACACCTGTAAGCTCAATTCGATAGTTGCTGTATCTGATTATAGTAATATATTACAACGAACATGTTGGTTTCAAGGTGGGATTGTTGCAGGACCTAGTGCAGGAACAAAACATTTCAATTTCACAAATTCTACAGACTTTCAAAACATCACCGTTATCGGTGATAGAAGTCATGGCTATACAACAACATATCTTTTAGTAATTACACAAAAATTCACTAATGATACAATAGAATGGACACATCCTCGCTTGTTAATGCAAGGCGCTTCAACGGCCTGTTCAACAGGATATCATAGTAGTAACAGTCCTTTATCAACCCCATATTCCATATCAACTGGGAACAACAACACATATGTATCCACATTTTGGAGCACAATATCTAGTTGTGGTTGGATTGGTACTGTGGACGTAAATAATGCCACTGAGTTTTACAGATATTCGAGTTCCTATTCTTTCGGTCAATCAGCCTTGACAATGTCTCTGAATATTTCAACAGGGCAAGAGAATTGGAAAAAAAGAATGGGTTTTTATCCTATTGACGGAAATGAAATATTACTTACAGATAATGATTTGATATTCTGTGGATCAACTCATTCCTATAGTCAAGGTTTTGTTTTGAATCAAGCAAGTTTGAACATGGGGTCGATAGGAATAGTTAGAATTAACTCAAGCACTGGAGATTATATCAGCCATGCATCGCTTCTTGGTTCTGGAACAGTTCATGGGTGTGGTAATTCTGATTCTAGCGGCAATGACGCTTTTTTAGTGATGCAAGGAGTATCGTACTTGAATGGACAATATTCTGCTTCTACTGCAATCACATTAGTTAAATTAGATAGGCAGAATAATTTCAATCATGTTTACACTATATCGAATGCCGATTTCGGTGATTTCAATATAGATGAAAGAGCTATAATCATTACAAATCCAGAAAATGTAAATTATGGTTCAGGTTCAATGGCAGGTGGAGATGGTCTTGGAATATTTTACTTACAAGATGATTATGACCAAGATAATCAAGCAGACAATATTGATTCTGATGACGACAATGACGGTTATCTCGATGTCAACGATAACTGCCCCAGAGGAATGATGGACTGGACACCAGGTTCTTCTACAGACGGCGATTCTGATGGTTGTCACTTTAGTGAGGATTTAGACAATGACAATGATGGAATAGACGACTCATTAGATAATTGCGATTCTCCTGCAAACTCATTCACTTCTACACCCATTACAGATTATGATGGAGACGGATGTAGAGATTCCACTGAAGACTACGATGATGACAATGATAACATTCTAGACATAAACGATAATTGTATTAAGAGTGTGAATAATTCTGATGTTGCAACAAATGATACAGATTCTGATGGCTGTGGAGATTCCGTTGAGGACTCTGATGATGATAATGATGGCGTATTTGATGTGAATGACCAGTGTCAAACCTATCCAAATACCTGGCAATCTTCATCCAATACAGACCACGATAGCGATGGTTGTAAGGATTCGATAGAAGACGATGATGATGACAACGATGGCATCAATGACAATTTGGATAGTTGCTCTACTGGTAAGATTGGGTGGATACCTACTACTGAAAATGACGGTGATTCTGATGGTTGTTACGATGCTAATGAAGACATAGATGACGACAATGATGGAGTTACTGACAGCGCAGATGCTTGTCCAAAACAAGCGGGAGATTCTTCGTTTGGCTCTTTACTAGGTTGCCCAGATACAGATCAAGATGGTTATGGAGACAATATCGATTCCTGTCAATCTGAATATGGTACAAGCTTTAGAGACGTATATGGTTGCCCAGATTCAGATGGTGATGGATACAGTGATTCTGGCGATGATTTCCCTAACGATGCATCTGCTCATTCAGACAGCGATAGCGATGGGGTTGAGGATTCAATAGATGAATTCCCGTTCCTTCCAGGCCAATGGTTGGATAATGACGGCGACGGATATGGTGATAATCCAACTGGTCCTACCCCAGATTCTTGTGTTGAAACATATGGAAATTCAACTAGAGATATTTACGGGTGTCTTGATTCTGATGGCGACGGATATAGCGACATAAATGACAAATTCCCTAATGACAAATCAAAATGGCTAGATACTGATAATGATGGAGTTGAGGATTCTGATGATGATTTCCCATTAGATCCATCACAGCAAACAGATTCTGATGGCGATGGCTCAGGCGATAACCCAACAGGAGTTGGGGCAGACAAGTTCCCCAATGACAGCACTCAATGGTCAGATATCGATGGAGATAGTTACGGCGATAACCCCAATGGTACAAATCCTGATGCATTCATTACTGATTCAACCCAGTGGTCTGATGCAGATGGTGATGGTTATGGAGATAATCCAACTGGAAGGTTGTATGACCAATTCCCGCAAAACCCTACTCAATGGGTAGACGATGACGGTGACGGATTGGGTGACAATCTGAACGGTACTGACGCAGATCCATACCTCAATGACTTCGACAATGATGGATACAATGACAGCATCGACATCTTACCGAAACTACCATCTCCTGGTGATTTAGATGCCGATGGTTGTCTGGATGAAGACGATGCTTTCCCTTCCAACTCTCAAGAGTGTTTGGACAATGACGGTGATGGCGAAGGCGACAATGCTGACGTTGATGATGACAATGATGGTTGGGCGGATACTGATGAAATTCGGCTAGGTACTGACCCATTCAATTCTGCTGAAGAGCCAGTGGAATCATTCGAGATTGTGATTCCCGGAACTTCTGTTGGTCTAGGTGCTTGGGATTTGATTGGAATGTTTGGTGGTATTCCGCTATTCGTTTGGATTGGATTTGGATTTGTAACTCGCAATACTCGATGTGCAAAATACGAAACAATGCTTCGTGAAGCGAACACTCGAGACGAGTTAGAATCAGTGGCTTACAAATGGGAATACTCGCTTATGCTTCGAATGCTAGGTCCTCACCAAGGAATTCGATTAGAACGCTTACGAGCTGAATTAGATGATAAGTTTGAGGCTATGGCCCAACCACTCTCTTCTATTGACAATCATGAATTCGACCAGACCCAAATGGTGGTTGAAGAAATGAATGATACAGAAAAACAAGTTCCAGAATTAGTTACACAGAGTGATTACCCTTCAATCGAAGATACAGCGCAGAAAACAGACGATAATGGATATGAATGGTTCACCGCTCAAGATGGGACTAATTTCTACAGAACAATTGGCTCTCAAGCAGATTGGATAAAGTTAGAAAATTGATTCAGAGCCCTAGCGATACCCTCTGTATAGGCGTATCATGAGTGGGTACCGACGCGTGGAATGTCGGTACAAAGGGTATCGCGTGGGGTGATTTTAGGCATTAGTATTTGATGTAAGCACTATTGGGAAGAATAGAGAGAGACGTATTATGACAAAGACAACGAAGAAGAAAATCATCTCATTCTCATTGATAATATTTGGAATACTTGTACTCATTACAGGGATTATGATGATTCAAACTGGATTCGCAACCTTTGATGACGACGAACCTAGAGTTTGGCTCTACATTGGAGGTATTTTTACAATAATTGGAGGCGTTTTCTTGACAGTTGGTGGAATGATATATCTTAACTTCGAGCGTTTGAAAAAGAAGGCACTTAGTACAGCTGGCAAGATTGCTGATGCTGTTGAAGAAGAGAGAATACAAGACAAAAAGTGATGCCTTCGTTAGAAGATAATACAACTCAAGTAGGGTCTCATACAGTCAACTGACATATCATTTCCACGAAATCGCAAGGGTTCTTCCAAACCCCTCAAGACATTATGGATGAGTACAGTGGGTGTTCAGTCCACCAGTATACTGCCTACCGTTTGAAACTATGGTGTGTGGAAGGGCCCTTTGAAACGGAATCTAATTTGATTCGATTTCTGTTCGAAACGCTTCGATAATCAACACACTCAATCATCTTACCTTTTCCAATACTGAATGTCGGAGTTCAAAATATATACTTAACAACATTACGAGAAAACATGGCAGCCACTGATCTTGGATTGATTGGTGCAATTTTGATGATTGCAGTAGGCGCAATGACGCTTTATTTTGTAAGGAATAATAAAAAATTGATGTGGAATCAACGTCTCGGCGCACATATTATTTGTTGGTTATTTCTTGCCAAGGGAATCGGTAGTGCCGCTGCTTCATTCTTGATTGCAGATGGTGTTTTGTTCGATTCTGGAGGATATTGGCAATTTACTTTCTCCTTACTTTGGCTGATGGACATCCTCTTCACTACCGGAATGCTTGGATTATGTTTGGTATTCCCCATACCGATTCTGCGTAATAAGAAACATCTAAAAATAGCATTTACCGCAATAGCAGTATTCACCGCCTATAGGATAATACTCTTCATGGTAGGCTTTGGAGTTACAATACTGGAATTGAGCGGAATTACATATCTTATTTGTGGTATTGTTTGGGGCACTGTGTATATTCGATTCCGTTTAGCGCCAGTGGAAAAAAGAAACCAGAGTACTGAGAATATCGCCTTGGCTGCTGGTCTATTATTGATTTTCCATCTTGGACACATCTGGTTTTCATGGCCAGGATTAATATTGCGTGCCGAATATTTCTATAACTTAGACCTCATGGATGGAATTTCTCATCGTTCAGTTGAATATTTTTGGCAAGCTTGTTATGCATTTTCGATTGGACTTGGGATGATGCTATGCGCTATTGAAGTCAAACAATTAGTCAATGGTAGGGCAAATCAGTTTACATATGCAATGATTACATATTTCACACTTGGATTCATTGGATATACCATCTTATCGTCTGCTTCCGACGCTTTCTGGTGGGCTTCTGGAGAACAAACACTTGCACAGATTTGGATTACCCTTACTTCATCGATGCACTTTACAATCCTTCGACCACTAATTGGAATGTATGTACTGTTAAGGTTTGGATTATTTGATACAAGTGAAGATATGAAACCGAAAGCAAAGATGATGGTAATTATATTGATTGTAATAGCAACATCTGCCCTGCTTGAATTAGTTCAAGCCATTGTTCCAATGAATGAAATGCTTTCAGCCGCACTTCTTGG
>JABJFI010000105.1 GCA_018662825.1 Methanobacteriota archaeon
AAGAAATCGATGCATTGCGTTGGAATATTCTTCGAAATGATTCGGTTGATGTGATTGAGCGTGCTCGCTTACTTGAACGACTTATCGGACGTTGTGGAGAACCTGAAATTGCAAAAGAAAATAGCTTATTTCTTGCCGAATGTAGTGATGATTTGCTCCGTATTTCAGCAGAGAACCTTTCAACCGCCTCTACTGAACTTGGTCTATGAGCCGCCAATCCTCTGGCATCCGCTTCCTAATCGACGCAACAGAAGGAGAATCCCGACGTTTGTCTGTTGGCATCGAAATCAAGGGCCCTTTTACCGGCTCAAACCTCACAGTACACTTTCCACGTTGGGTCCCGGGGTCCTATTTCCTCCGTGAACCAATTCAGCACATGACCGATTTTGTTGCCACAGATCAATCTGGAACAATCTTGAACTCTCATCGAAAAGATGTTGATGCCATACGTATCAAAGTGTCTCCAAACACTGCCAATGTGACGCTTACCTACCAACTTCTTGCCACTGACCTTTCGGTTCGTTCCAATCATTTGGATACCACACATTTGCACATGATGCCACCTTTCACTTGGTTCATGCCAACAGAAGGAATCGATTCGGAACGAATGAATATGGAGCATATTATAGAATTACATGCACCGAAAGGATGGACTGCTGCAACGCAATACACAGCCACAGGAAACCGCACTGGCAAAGGTGAATTGACAAAGAATCAGGGTACAACCCATTGCTTCACATCACCCAACCGTGACGAATTCCTCGACGCTATCGTCGAATGTAATCCAAATCCAATGGATTCGTGGACCGTAGAAGGGCGCACACACCACCTCAAATTATGGGATAGTGGTGGACATCAAGTCGATTCTGCAATGCTCAAACGATTCAAACTTGACATGGACCGGGTGGTCAAAGAACATCATGCCTTGTTTGGAATTCCACCTTGGGACAATTATGTCACGGTTATTCAATTGACAGAAAAAATGAGAGGTGGGCTTGAACACCTCAATTCTCAGACCTCCATGCTTCCACGTCAATGTCTCATTCCAGGCCATGACGATGAATACCGAGACTTGGTAAGTCTGTTTAGCCATGAATACCTCCATCAATGGAATGTGAAGAGATTACGTCCTCGGAATTTTCTTGACTACGACTTACAACGAGAAGCACATTCCGATTTATTATGGTGGTTTGAAGGCGGGACATCTTGGATGGGTGACATGCTGTGTATACGCTCGGGAGCCTGGTCAGAAGAAGACTGGCGCAAGGATTTCATGCGGAAAATGAAACGACATACTGCCCGTCATGGGATGGAAAGTGAATCCTTGTCCGAATCTAGCCATGATGCTTGGATTCACTTATATCGAGGGCATGCATTTTCACGAGAAACTCAAATTTCATACTATCTCGAGGGAGAATTGGCCATTATGCAACTAGATACTGAATTACGCCGCCGCTCTAAAGGTGAAGTTGGTGTCTGCGATTTGATGGCCGAATTGTGTAGGAGGCATGCCATTGAATACGATGGTATCGAACGTTTAGGCGTCACCTACAAAGATATCAGAAGAGCCTTGACTTCAATGAAAGGTGGACGACAATTGGGTTCGATGCTCGATACTTTGATGCATGAGCGAAAAGCACCGGACATGAAGACAACTATGGCCTTTTTCGGGCTATCTCTCGCTCCTGAAAACGCTCCTAAAGATGGAGATGAAACGAATGGATGGTTGGGATTGAATCTATCTGGAAAGGATGGGAAGGTTACAGTCACATCACATCTCAAAGGCTCACCAGTGCGTCATTGCGTAATGCCAAGTGATGAAATTGTCGCCGTTGATGGTCTGCGAACGACTTCACTGAAAACTCTGAAAACTTCACTAAAAGGGAAAGCCGGGACTGAAGTGAAGTTAATGGTCTCACATGAAGGGGTCATTCACCAATACCTTGTAACTCCTGTATCTTTACCACAGCATGGCGTGAAATTAGAAGGGAAAGGAAACACACGTTGGCGTGCTTACATCGCTACACGTCAATCCAATTGAGTTGGTGCATGCTGCTCAAGAACTTCCAATGAAACATGTATTGGTGGCAAATGGTCAGCGATGGTATGGCGACTTGTTTTTGGAGGAAAAACATTGCCTGAAAGGCACATTTCGATGACTTGTTGCTTGGTGAGGGATTCAATTTTAGAAGCCGGCCAAACATCGACTTCAATTCGTTCATCTTCAAGATAATCTACGCATATTGCCGGAACTCGTGCCAAATTGAGTTCACCGGCAATCGAATAGCGATGATGACCATCCAAAATACCACCAGTTCGCTTATCGACGATTAGGGGTTTGGTAAATCCACCCCAGCGTTTGGTCATCTCGAGTAATTTATCTCGGTTTCGCGGTTTGATTTGCTCATGTGGCTTAAGCCATTGATACGGCACTAGTTCGACATCTTCTTCATCCCACATTGAGCCGTTCCAACGGCCATTCTGCGATAATGCTTTGTCTGCCTTGCGCCCCCATTCGGTGTAAAGGGGAGTTCATATGTCGGATAGAGGTTGGCCGAATCCTGCTATTGAAGCAGATGTACCGGCCCTTGAATGCCCTCCAAATGTAATAGAATGGCTTGAAAAACTGCCCTCTCATATCTTCGATATTGCCTCAACAGTCGCCGAACATGGCGGCGGAATTTGGATTGTCGGGGGTGCAGTAAGAGATGCTTGCCTTGGATTAGAAGTTCATGACATCGATTTCGCCGTGACGCTTGAACCTCAGAAGATGATGGAGATTTTTCCCAATGCCATTCCCACAGGAATGGATTATGGCACCATCAGTCTTCGAGGCGGGGGGGAATTCTATGAAGCAACAACGCTTCGCACAGAAAGCAACTATGAAGATGGACGGCGACCTGAACAAGTTAACTGGGGTGTATCTCTTTCCGAAGACCTTGAACGCCGTGATTTTACCATCAATGCGATGGCCATTGATATCGCTAGAAAAGTGATGCATGATCCACATCATGGACTTCAGGATATGGAGAGAGGGATGCTAAGAGCAGTCGGTCAAGCCTATCGACGAATTTCCGAGGATGGGTTGAGGATTCTTCGCGCCTATCGTTTCCTCGACCGAGGAAAAGCCGGTGTTTGGACGTTTGATTTTGAATTGAGTGAGGCCTTGCGACAAAATTCACATATGCTCAAAGCCGTCACAAATGAACGTATTTGGATGGAATGGCTCAAAATTCTCAGCGGGAAAAACATGGCTCAGGTTGTCGAAAAAATGGCTCACGATGGAGTATTAGATTGCTTCTTACCGGGTCAGTGGAGTGCACAACATCTGCGTCTAGCAGCACTCTACCATCCTTTTATTCATGATTTTGATGGGCTGACAAGATTCGCCCTACTCCTCGCTGAATGCTTTTCTATAGAGGTTGAGCAATCGCTTGTTGACCTTAAGCTCTCCAAAAAGGACCGAACCTACATTCTTGACCTTCACGGGCGTTTTGGAACACTCCCCGTTGATTCACGAGCGAGTTTGAGAGTGTTTCGAGCCGTCCTTGAAGAAAATGCTGAACAACATTTGAAACTTGAAGTGGTGCTTCGAAGTCACGAACTTTCTCCTTCAATGGGGAGTGGTACTGAAAGTGCTGACGCAGTCTACGCTTTACTTGAAGAACTTGAAGTTCTCTCACCTTTACAAATGGGCCATGAATCATTGATTGATGGGCATTGGCTCATGGAGCGCACAGGATTGGGAAAAGGAAGAGCACTAGGCCGATTAAAAGACTGGCTTCATCGACTCCAAATAGAAAGAGATTTGGCAACTTCTGCTGATATTGAAACAGCGCTTTGCTCGCTTCATTGGACTGAAGAAAACCATATGGATTGGCCTCAATTGAAATTCCCTGATTAATTGTCGGCATCAAGTTGATGTGATAGAGGCGTTGTGCTTTGCACATGCAAGGTGATGCCGCACGAGATTTGGCCTTCAAGAAAATTGAAGAGAAACTCATGACAAAAGGCATCAATCTTGCCGTTTTGGACAATCAAGAACTGGCTGAAATAGCGATTCGTTTTACCGGTGACGCCCCTCCAGACCATTTGCCACGAGAAACGATTATTGATATCTTATCTGAACAACAATCCGTTCAAAATTGGGCTCTTTCAGTTAAAGATAAAATTGGCTCAAATGTGACCGAAGCGGTTACTACTGCTGTTCGTGAAAAAGTTACTGGGGCAAAGTCAAAAACAAATAGCGTGGCTGGAAACAATCCTATGGCGGCTCAAATTACTGAACGATTTGGTGTGTGGCTCAAAGAATCCGGATACACTTCTGTTCAGTTAACTCAAATGCTTGACACAGATGGAGACGGATACATTTCAAATAAAGAAGCCTCGGATTTGGTCCGGAAAATTTCGAATACTGAGCCACCGGGCTGGGTCATCGACCAAATAAGTGCCATAATGGATTCAAACTCTGATGGAAGGTTATCTGTCACAGAATGGTGGGCATTCTTGGAATCAATTGGTTTTGAAGGTGAACAAGACGCTGAAATGGATGAATTCGCTGATCTTGAGCAGGAATTGACTGCTGAAAAGAAAACCGATGAAGAACTTGCCCGAATCAAAGCAGAAGAGGAACGCTACTTGAAGAAAATAGAAGATGAAAAGAAGAAAAAAGCCTTTTCGGGGCCTGAAAGAGTTATTCGCATCAGTGATGGTAACCAGAAAGAAATTCAGATAGATGGAACTTTCCTCGTAAATAATAATGTATTAGGGAGTGGTTATTGGATTTCTGATTCCCGCTTTATTGTGCAAATCGCTGATTGGGGAGATATTTGGTGGATTGGTGAACTTGTTGAAGGTGGCATGTACACTACATGTGTCGACCTTGAATCACAAGCAGAATCTGCTCAACCACAGAATTTCGAAGAAAATTGGGTGCCTGAATCTGAGCGACAAATACAGGTGGTTGATTCACCACCATCAAGTGTGTCATTCAGCGAGACTTCTTTCGAAAGAAGTTCGATTTCAACAAATAATGAAATGACCGCTTCCCAAGACTCTGCGATTCGTTATTCCACTGAATTTGCAATAGAGCATCTCGAGAAATCTCGTCTTTCAAGTGAATCTCAAGGCATTATTGAGCGATGCATCGAACATACCGTCGTAATCAAGGTCGAGGAACACGGTCGAACACTTTTGGCCTCGGGCCAATACCGTGGTGGTTGTACGATTCAAGGTGAAATCGATGGAGGACCTTATTCTGCTGGAATCATGCTCCCTGCAGAAGATAATGAATTGGTTGAATCACTCAAACCAGGAGAAATAGTCACCTGTCAAGCAAAGATTGTCAAATGGTCAAGTGGTTCACGCCAAGCAACTCTTGAAGGCCGAGACTCTGTGAAAAATTGAATCACTTAAGTCCACGAGCAATAACAATTCTTTGAACTTCTTGCGTCCCTTCATAGATTTGAGTAATCTTTGCATCTCGGAAGAAACGTTCAACAGGGAATTCTTTGGTGTAACCGTATCCTCCCAAGACTTGAATCGCTCGTTCAGAGACCCACATTGCAGTATCTCCAGCATACAACTTCGCCATGCTGGCTTCTTTCGAATGGCGTGGGCCATTGTGCTCGTAATGCTGTTGCTTGACCCATGAAGCACGGTAAACAAGCAATCGTGCTGCATCAATACGTGTAGCCATGTCGGCAAGGTAAGTTGTGATCATTTGGTGACGAGCAATCACTTGTCCAAATGCTTCACGTTCGTGAGCGTATTTGAGTGCTGCTTCATATGCACCTTGAGCAATTCCTAAAGCCTGTGCTGCAATACCAATTCTACTGTTATCAAGGGCATTCATGGCGATAGGAAAACCCTCGCCAACGCCTTTGAGAACATTTTCCACAGGGACCTTGCAATCATTGAGAATGAGGGTGCAAGTATCCGATGAGCGGATGCCCAGTTTGTTTTCTTTCTTCCCAACTGTAAAGCCTTCAAAAGAAGATTCTACAATGAAAGCAGTCGAACCTCCGTGCTTCTTTACTCCATAGTCTGGATGGTCGACATCTTTGGCAAACAATATCAAAATTTTGGCTTGAACTCCGTTGGTAACCCACATTTTTTCGCCGTTGAGAATGTAATGTTTGCCATCTTCAGATAACTTCGCTTTGCAAATCATGGCTGCAGCATCGGTTCCAGCTCCTGCTTCTGACAATGAATATGCTCCAACTTCACCTTCTGCAAGTCTTGGTAAGTAGTGTGATTTTTGCGAGTCATTACCATGCAGTGAAATGGTTTTAGCACAAAGTCCCACATGTACGCAATACATAACTGCGAACGAAGGGTCAACACGTGCCAATTCTTCTACGATAATCGATTCTGAAATGTCGTCAATTGGTGAACCACCGTATTGTTCAGGAATTGTGACTCCTTGAAGGCCATATTCGAGGAATTCTTGCCATTCGGCCGAAGGAGCAATCTGATTTTCATCTCGGTGTTCAATTGTTGGGGTCAAGACGCTTTCTGCGAAATCTCGAACGAGTTCACGAATCATTTGCTGTTCATCGGTTTCGGCAAAATTCATACGCGCTCAAAGAGTGCTAATACGCCGTCTCACTTAACCAATTTGACGAATTATTTTGAAGTCAAGACATGCCTCAATTTGATATATAATGATGTTTGGGGCGGATTAAGGATGAGAAACCATGGACGAAGAAGTGGTAGAATTCAGTGTAGCCCATAACAGAAAATATTCTCGTGATCACCTATGGTATCAAGAGAAAGACGACCGCTTGATGATTGGAGTCAGCGAATACCTTGCCGTTGAAATCGGTGAAGTTTTGCGTGTGATCCTCCCTCAAGCAGAATACGAAATAGATGAAGGTCGAGACATGTTCTCGATTTGGACAGCCGAAGAAAAAGTGGCTTTCCCATCACAATACTCCGGAATCATTGCAGAAGTGAACGGTGAAGTTGAAATCAACCCCGACTTGGTCAACGATTCTGCATATGACCATGGTTGGATTATCATCATCGACCCTCACGAATTGGACCTCGAGAATCTTCTCGACCCTGATGAGTATGTCGAATTCCTTGCCGAACTTTGAGCAAAGGTCATACTCCGTCACTCTCGACCCTTTGCTATGACGGATGCTATGCATCGACTTCGTGAGAGCCTTCGCAATGCCCCAGTGATTTGGAAAGGTGACTATCCCTATTTCATTCACCCCATCACCGATGGAGTACCTCGACTTGACCCGCTGGTACTCAAAGCGGTCACTGATTTATGTGAAACTGCAATTGACTGGGTTGGTGTCGACCTTATTTTGGGAATTGAAGCGATGGGTTTGCCTCTTACTGCACCTTTGAGCGTGCGAACTGGAATTCCTTTGATCATCGCTCGAAAACGGCCTTATGGCCTTGAAGGAGAAGTTACCATTGGACAGGAAACTGGCTACTCAAAAGGTGAAATGTTTCTCAACGATTTCAATCCTGGAGAAAAAGTAGTCATCGTAGATGACGTACTTTCAACCGGTGGAACTCTCAAAGCAGTTCTCGAAGGTGTTCGGCGAACAGGTGCAGAAGTAACCCACATCATCGCAGTAGTCGAAAAAGGTCCAGGTTTGGCCAAATTGCAGGCAGAATACCCTGAAGTGATCATCGAATCTTTGGTTCGCTTAGAAATGGATGGCGACCGTATCGTTTTGCTCGATGAAGAATAGTTGGTCTAAAGGGTGGATTGATGAGGGGGAGGCTTGCCCCTTGGATTGGGGACAGCCATGGATTTAGACCGTCACGACTTCCAACTCACCGAATTGATGGAACGAATTCAGGCCAATGATAACCGTTTGATTGCTCTTCAAGTTCCTGAAGGACTCAAAATGCAAGCACTCGAAATGATGGATTCCATTGAAACCGAAACCAGTGCAAAAGTCATCTTGGCAGCTGACCCTTGTTACGGAGCATGTGATCTAGTTCACGATAAGATGCAGATGATGGGTGTAGAGTTAGTCGCTCACATGGGCCATTCCCAAATGAATATCGATTCAGGAATGCCTACACAATTTATTGATGTCACCTATGATGGCGACCCTGAACTTAAACCAGTACTTCCGTACTTAGAGGCTCATCGAGCAATGGCTCAACAAAGAATGGAAAATCAACCGGCTCCTGAAGACCTTTCTGAAGAAGAAGCACAAGATCGATTCATGGATGCTGTTGGACGACTTGCTCCTTTGACGGGCACCAAACTTGGCTTGGTTGGCTCGATTCAACACTTGCACCTTCTTCCTGAATTCCATGACCGCTTAGAAGAAGCTGGTTTCGAAGTGGAAATACCAATTGGCGGCGCTCGTCTCTCTTTCCCAGGTCAAGTCTTGGGTTGCAACTATTCAGGTGATGATGATTCCATTGGTCACTATCTTTTCCTCGGTTCAGGCGATTTCCATCCGATTGGCTTGGTTCTCCATACAGGGAAGCCTCTGGCTATGCTTGACCCTTATACCGGTGATGCTGAAGAGATGTCGCTCGAAAGAATCGAACGTATTTTGCGCCAGCGTTTCGGCCTTATCATGGCATGTGGCGAGGCGGAAAGATTTGGTATACTGATTGGTGAGAAACCTGGGCAAATGCGTCGTAGTCTTGCTCTTCGAATGAAAAGAATTCTCGAAAAGCACGGTAAGAAGGGATACTTGTTGGCGCTGGAGCATGTTGGACCTGAATTGATTGATTTCTATCCTGTTGATGCTTTTGTCAATACCGCATGCCCTCGCATTGCAATTGATGATGCGGTGCGATACCAGAAACCTCTAATCACTCCGTTTGAACTTGAAGTCGCACTTGGCGAGAAGAAGTGGGAAACAGGTTATCAGTTTGATGAAATACCCTGAGTTAGAGTTATTTTACTCAGAATTGATGCTCTTTCACCCAGAATAAACCGTATGTTCAATAACGGTTGGCGTAAGCCTTCCGTTGTTATGAGTAACTATCTCGACCGTATAGGTGCTGGCTGGGTTCTAGCAAAACCTGAAGTGTTTAATTTTGATTATATCCCAAATAAACTGGTTGGTCGCGATGGAATTCAAAATGAATTAGCTTCTAAATTCACAACACTACACTTACCAGAAGGTTCTGGTCGTGTCGTCATAACAGGCCCTGTTGGGAGTGGAAAAACAGTTCTTGCACGAACTTTTTGCCGTGACATTCAACGCCATTTAGCAAATAAACGAAACATTCGCTCTGTTCATGTAAATTGCCGCAATGCCTCAACCAGTATGCGAGTTGTTCAGCGAATTTTACACGAACTTGCACCAGGACACCCCGACCGTGGACTATCAATGGGTGAACTGTTGATTAGCCTACGACGTATCCTTCGGAAAGATACTTCTCACTTGATTGTCGTTCTCGATGAAGTCGACCATATGCTTCGTCGCTCTGGCGATGATTTGTTGTATCAACTACTCCGCATCGATGAAGACCAAAGTGGCAGAGGGACACTCTCACTCATTCTCATCAGCCAAGAACAAGTGCTCGATGTCCTTGAAACAGCGGTTATCTCTCGAATGGGCAATACCAATCACCTTCGTATTCAACCCTACACTTCCGATGGACTTGAGGCCATTGCAACCCAACGGGCAATAGAGGGGCTAGTTCCAGGTTCTTGGACACCTGAAATAATCCGACTGCTTGCAGAAAAAGCTGCTCCAACGGGAGATGCTCGAAGAGTTATCGAATTGCTTAATGCTGCGGTCGAACGATGTGAATTTCGGCAAGATGACCATAGTGAACGGCGGCTCACCGTCGAAGATATTCACCTCCCGCTGGAGAATTCACCAACAACGCTCGGAAGTAACCTCGAACACATCGATGACCTGAACCCGAACGCGATGTTGGTGTTGCTCTCTTTGTGTCGGCGGCTAACCAAAGAAGAGTCGATGACGACTGGGGATGTCGAGCAACTTTATGCCGTTGTTTGTGAAGAGTACGAGAAGAAAATGAAGAGCCATACCACGATTTGGAAATACCTCAAAGAATTTGAGGAGCGACAAATTATCACCTCTAGAGTAGCAACAATCACTGGTGGGCGCGGTCGAACTACGCACTTGAGTATGCCACATTATCTTCCAAAAGACCTCGGAATTCGTATCGAAATGTTACTAAAAAAGAGGTTTCGCTGAATGATTTCTCGTCGTTGAACAAACGGTGGGGCTAAATACAGGTCGATGGTCGGAAGGTCGTTCTAGAAGTGATATTATGGCTGTTGGACAACAAGGAGAATTCGTCGCTGTAGTGAATGATACCGACCCGAAAAACGGCGGTAAGTCTTATTCACTCAAAATTAGTGGAAATAATCATGCTCAATTATTGGGTAAGAAAATCGGCGATACCGTCGATGGAATCTTTGTTGGAGAAGGTGAACAAACACTCTCTGGCTTCAAACTCCAAATCACTGGTGGTTCAGACAAAACTGGAACACCTCTTCGTCGAGACCTTGAAGGAGGCCGCCGACAAGCAGTCCTTGTAACTCGTTCAACTGGATTCAAAGGGCACAACCTCGTCTTCAAGAACAAAGGTGGCGAAAAGAAGCGATTCCGATACAAGCCAGATGGTCTACGAAAGCGACGTTTCTTCCGTGGCAACACTATCAGCCAAGATACCCGTCAAATCAATCTCAAAGTCATCGAGGCTGGAAAGAAGTCTCTTGGCGACCTCCTTTCAACAGGAAGCGAGGAAGCATCGGAGTGAATCCCGAGAGGGCTTTCGTAGTAGGGTGAGGAAGCATGGCACGAAAGCTTCCAGCACAACCTGAAATCAATATTGGATTAGTCGGTCACGTCGACCACGGTAAAACCACCTTAACACAAGCTCTTTCGGGGGTTTGGACCGATACACACTCTGAAGAAAGAAAACGTGGTATCTCCATCAAACTTGGCTATGCCGACACTGCCTTTTACAAGACAAAGAAAGGTCAATACTATGCTACTGGCCGGCACCCAGATGGCAAAGGTGATGATCCAAAAGAATTGGAGCGAGTCATTTCATTTGTCGATGCTCCAGGCCACGAGACGTTGATGGCCATTATGATAACAGGCGCTTCAATTATGGATGGTGCCATGCTTATGGTTGCCGCAAATGAAAACTGTCCACAACCACAAACTCGTGAACATTTAATGGCACTGGAAATTGCTGGAATAGAAAACATCGTAATTGTTCAAAATAAAATCGATTTGGTTAGTAAAGAACGCGCTCTTGAGTCTTATGGAGAAATCAAAGCATTCCTCGAAGGAACCATCGCTGAAAAAGCACCAGTAATTCCCGTTTCAGCTCATCACGATGTGAATCTTGATATCCTCATAGATGCCATTGAAAAGACAATTCCAACTCCTGACCGTTCGAAAGATAAGCGCTCTATCATGCATGTTGCTCGCTCATTCGACATTAATCGCCCTGGAACACGCCCAACAAAACTACGTGGTGGTGTTATTGGTGGCAGTATTATAGAAGGTAAATTCGAGATTGGTGATGAAATCATTATTGGCCCAGGAAGAAAAATCGAAAAGGGCTCAAAGGCAATATGGGAACCTATCGAAGCAACTGTCAGCAGTATGAAAGGAGGTGGCCTAGACCTCGATTCAATGCACTCCGGCGGATTGTGCGGTATGGCGACACTCCTTGACCCATCTATTACCACCGCAGATAACCTCTCAGGGCAAGTGGTTGCTCGAAAGGGCGATCTACCGGAAGTTCGACATTCTGTTTCCGTAGATGTAACTTTGATGGAAGCAATGGTTGCTGGTGAAGGTGAGGCTCCTGAAAAAATCTATCCTCTGAGAAATAATGAGATGTTAATGATCAATGTTGCAACAGCAACTTCAGTTGGGGTGACCAAGAACTCTGAAAAAGGCAAGGCTACCCTTGATTTGCGACTTCCGATTTGTGCCGATACCGGTCAGCGTGTCTCTCTCTCTCGACGAGTTGGCTCACGATGGCGTCTTATTGGCTATGGAACAATTCAGTGAACATCAAGCCATGAAGGTGATGTGAAATGCAGCAGATACTGATTGACGCCTGTGGATGGGTGGCAGTAATTGATTCTGGAATGAACATCGATAGTGAACTACTACGTGTATTTGGACCTGCCCAACTATTACTTTTGGACAGTGTTCGCCAAGAATTAGAACGGGTGAATACTGAACGGCCGAGAAGTAAGAATCTATTGCTCACCTTGTTAGAACAAAAATCACAGCCTATAGAAGCACTTTCACTTGATTCAACACATCCGGATGACCAATTATTTGACCTTGCAGTTGAACTCAAAATACCAGTATTAACCGTAGATATAGAATTGAAACGCCGATTGTATGAGCAGGGTTTACCAATCATCGAAGTAAGTCAGAAACAACGATTAGAAATGGTTGACTCTCTATAGAGTGGCGTTCAAAGAACTCTTCTATTTATGGAAGTGTAAAAAGAACATCGTCACCATGTCCATCAAGAAGACCTATCTTGACGCCGGCATCAATCCAAGCATGAGCGTAGTTGATGGCCCCGAATGCTCGAACGTGATCTCCAATTGAGAGAAAATGTGCGGCATCAGAAGCGTAGTCATCAGCCATTCGCATCATGGTGGCCAAATGGCCAGCCTGTTCACTTCCTTCCTCGACCAAGGGTGTTGCCTTTTCACGAGCACGACGTGTGATATCGAGGTATTTCTCGATTCTTTCACGGGTGATATGTTCTTTCTCTTCACTCACTCGCCACCCTCCTTTTGACGCTTTAACAGGCGACGAACGTCTTCGGTACGGCCAAGTGCCTCATAGAGTTCAACAGCTCGAGATAAGCGACCTTCGTCTTCTGCAGTTTGTGCTCGGGCGAATATGGCTCTTCGCTCTTCCCAATTCTTAGCCAAAGCGGCTTCAGCAGCGGCTTTGTAGCGCCCTTGACGTTCGGATTGAGCCAAATGAGGTGCAGTCCATCGACGTATCAATCCTTCACGGGTGGCAGTTACCATGGTATCAGGAGTTAATCCAATCAACAGGTCACCAAGATTCATCGATTCGCCAAGAAGTGCTTCTGATTGGTTTTCACCATGTCCAGAAAGGTGATGTAGATGTCCTTCGATACCCAAAACCCACCATCCATCAGCGCTTCTTACGCCCTCCATCGGCTCAAGAGATTCGTATTCAATTCGTTCGAGTGAATCCCATCCGAATGGATGAGGTACGCCTTCCCAGATGCCTCCATTACTCGATTGCATGAGTATTCGACCGCTCATCAAAGGAGTTACCCAACTCCAAACTCGGTCTTCAAGTACGCGCTTTTGATCATTTTGAGCAAGGCGTGCACACCAAAGCATACCGTCAGAATCTTGCCACATCATGTGCTCTCGGTCAAGCCAGCCGAGTAAACGGCGAACTTTACCGCTATCTAGCCTGCGAAGGCCAGTTCCTTCGTGTGTAAACAAATGGAGGTGCCCTTGTCGCCCAGATAGAATCCAACCGCCTCCAGGGCGTGCTAGAATCTCCGTGAAGCCGCCCTGCGTTGAACGCCCTTCATGCAGCATAGAGCCATCAGAAGTCGAAAGAACATAGAAACCATGCGCTGCTAGGATGCCTAATACTCCATTATTAGCCTGTGCGCAATGGGCTTTGAATGGCAATTCAACTTTCCAACGCACCTCCCCATTTGCTTCAATCATAAACAGGTCAAGGCCACTGCTGACGACCATACCACCTTCAACCGGCGCAAGGGCTGCAATGCGCTGTGGAGACTGCCAAGACCATGTAATTGACCAAGACATCAGTTCTCACCTCCAATGACCTTCCAAGCAATCAATTGGGCACGAGCGGCTTGTGTGAGTTCATAGTAACGGTTTCTTCCAATGGTACGAACACTCAAAATCCCTGCTTTCAATAACCGATTGCTGATTTGAGAAAGGCGTGCTCGCTTAATGCTTAACTGCTCGAGCAATTCTTCATCCGAAGGAGAATATTTTCGGTAATGAGCAATAGATATTATAGAGATTTCATGTGAAGTCAAGGCTGAAAGAACCGTGGCATTGAGAGCATAATCTTGCTTAGGGCCACTTGGTTTACGTTGAAACGCTTCAAGTGCTTCAACTAATTTTCTTCGTTGAACCGCACTTCCATTCTCACTAGGCGCCATAATGGCAAGTTGAAGTGCTTTCATCACAGGGACCATTCCAGCTAATTCACTCAACAGACCGTTAGCAACAGGTGCAATCTCTAAATCAAGTTCCAGTTCTGGCAATGGTTCATCAAAATCCGTAATGCTCTGTTCAAGTTCTGGCTCCATCTCCAGTTCTTCTTCGATAAAACCGACTTCATCATGCAGCATAAAAGCCGAATCCTCTTCACTTATTTCCTCTTCAACCGCTTCGGCTTGTTGCAAAGAAGGATCCTCCCAGAGTTCAACACCACCCTGCCGTTCAACAAGATTGCTTTCCGGCGGGGTTTCGTGCTCCATATCAAGGAAAGAACGGCTACGAGAGAACAAGCCTGTCATTCCTGCGGGAGTGAGGCCATCAAGAGGGGGGCGCTCAAAAACTTCTGGTTTTGCACTAGCTGGAGCCGCATCATAACCTTCTTTGATTTCTTCAACTGTTTGGAGTTTCTTCAATTCTTCCTGATTGTCTTGATCTTCAGTGAGTTGTTCAAGATTGAGGTCGAATAGATTGTTGACGTCTTCGAGACTTTCCATAATTTGAGCATCCTGCTCCATGATTAAGGCCTCAGAATCATTGGCATATTCCTCTGTATCAATTGATTCAACGACCTCAATCACATCTTCAGGCTCTGTGAACAATGATTCAAAGGATGAGTGAGGAGTTGATTCAAACAACGAAGGATTAAACTGAGGTTCGCTAACAATGGCATCAGAATCATATTGAGGTTCAACATAGGTGTATTGAGACATCTTTGCGTTATCGATTGCATCTCGCATTACCCGTATGACGTCGGATGGCAAGCCTGAAGTTTGCTCTAAGAGGTGCTGAGCGTCTTCTTTGGCAAAGGAAAACGGCTGATTTGTAGACTGTTCTATGCGACGTTCTACCAAAAGTTGAATCTCTTCCAATGACAAGTTCTCCAAGGGTCGCATTTGGTCCAATTTTTGTAGTATTGAATCATGTAACATTGTCTTATCTTTGGTTTCAAGAACCACAACAATGACTGCTTGAATACGTTCAAGTGTTGGTAATGTATCTCGCAATGCCACGTTAAGAGCAGATATATCGACCGTCGAAGCATCGATGACAATCAATGGAAGTGCTTTGGAATAATTCTGTGATGCTTCGAGAATTTTCTTCGTCAATTCATTACGATGTTCGGGAATATTAGAATTAACGAAGCGAGAATAGATTTCTTTCAATAAATTTAATCCTGCATCCATCGGAGGAATATGATCAATATGAACGGGAATTGGCGATATTTTCGATGCACAGCGCAGCAATGATGTTCGTCCAGAGCCATGCTCACCAAGCAATAAAATACGGCGAGGAGAACGGAACTGGATGTATTGAGAAAGCACAGTAAGCATGTGCTGCCGTCCTACTAATAGGTTTGAATCACTAGATTCTAGCGGCAAAGTGGAGAACGGGTTGGCATCAAGAGGAGGGAGGTTCATTTCTTTTCCAATAATACGCATGATGCGA
>JABJFI010000046.1 GCA_018662825.1 Methanobacteriota archaeon
CTCTGTTCTAGGCATGGTATTTCACTAGAAAATGCCCACACCGCTGCTGCTGATGCAGCCGCTTCTCTACTATTGTTCTGGAGACTTTCAGTCGATCATGCCCCCTCATTTAGGCGCTCTTTGGAAGAATTGGAACGATGGATTGTTCATGGAAAAATTTCTTCGGACGCAACTGATTTAGGTCGGGGTTTGGGTGACCTAGAATTGGTTGACCAATTAGGGAAAATTCGTAAAGATGGTGAACAAATTATTCTTGCCTTTGGCCGGCACAAGGGTAGAGATGTGAAAGAGGTGCATTTTGAAGACCCGCGCTATATCCATTGGCTTCTTTCTGCGAAAGGTGTCGGGGATGATGCGGCGAGGGGTGTTATTTGTTCATATTTGGGAATCGATGAGTGAAGATTTGTTCTCAATAATTTAATCCAAAACAACATCGGTTTGGGAAATTAAATGAGAAGCATTCATTAGTTTTGATATCAACGGAGTTCTATGAGAAAGGTGGTTCTATCTCTCATCTTCTCAATTATGGTGTCCGTGCCTGGGTGTTTTGGGAGCAGTAATGGCGACACCGGTGAAGAAAACATCGAAATTATGGGGTGTATGGATGAGGATGCAATTAATTTCAATTCCGGAGCGAACAAGGATGATGGTTCATGTCAATACCCTGCTGTCGATACTGCAAACCTAACTGCAACGGTTCATTTCGCTGAAGAATACGGTAGTATTGCGCCAATCCATGGCGTTAATAATGGTCCGTTGGTTCGAAAAGCGTGGGAGATAGAAGATTGTCAACCCATCTGGTATGGTTCAAATTATACTGAAGAATACAATAAAATGCAAATTCCATCTTCTCGCACACATGGTGAAGGGCCCGGGGATATGAATCGAATATGGGTTCACGCTGATGAAAATGGTGTGCCGATTTATGAGGGATACGACCCTCTTAATATGTCCAATTATGATTTCTCAGAGACCGACCAAAGAGTTCAAGCTACGATGGCTACAACCCATACAAGTGTATATTGGAGACTAGGCTATCCTAAAGCATACCCTTCGTACCAAGATTGTGCAGATTGGCGAAGCCCGCCAGATAATTTTACAATATTTGCTCAAGCAGCAGTCCAAGTATTGAAGCATTATCGAGATGGGTGGAATGATGGATTTTATTTTGATAGTTTTGATGCTGTCGAGGTATGGAATGAACCGTATTTATCTAATTGGTGGAGCGGTACTGCGGATGAATATTATGGGCTCTATCATGCGGTGAATTCGGCAGTTACCGATGAGTTTGGTGATGAAATTGATGTTGTTGCTGCGATTACACTTGAGGGGGGGGTTGATGGTTTTTCTGGGCGTTTTTTGGAATTGGCTCAACAAAATAACGAACCAATAGATGCTGTGTATGCTCATTTGTACAGAATTAATCCTTCTCAAACCACATATTTCTTCACTCATCCAACAAACTCTCTCGGTGTTTTTCTGGCCCAATATGGCTATCCTGAAGACACCTCGGTCTACATTACTGAATGGAATAGAAACATTCCAGTTTATGCACAAAGCCCATCCAGTCAAGCATATTTAACCAGCGTACTAACAATTTACAATGACCTCTGGGAAGGAAATGCTGGAAATTCAACCTATGGGGTTAGTACACTAAAAATGGCACATTTCTTCGCTGCGAGAAGTTTCTTTTGGGGAGAGGGTATGCAAATTAAACCACCTGGCATCACATGGAATGTTTACGGTGAAATGGTTGCTAATACTCCAATTAGACTACAAAATGAAGGGGGGTTTGCTTCCGAATCTATCGATTCTAATGAATTCAATATTTTGGCTGGTAAATCAGAAAATGGCTCTAAAATAAATGTTTTACTTTCTCGTTACGTTGATGAGTTTGCCAATCAACCTACTGCATTTAGTAACTTTACCGATACTGTCAACCTCTCTGTAGATGGATTGGATGCCTCCTGCACCTATTCGTGGGAGCATTGGGGGATGGTTGACAATGATTCAAACCCTTGGCGATTAATCGAACAGGGCGGCTTTTCAGGAACTGTGTTTGAACTGACTAATTTTGAAATGAATCAACGGTCTTTTCACTTTATCCAATTGAGTTCTGAATCATGCGTCTGACCGGCTTGATGCCGATCTGGTATTTGGCCCGATTAACAGCCATCGTTGCCGTAATATTGGTTTAAACATCTCCAATTAAGGTTCGAATATCTGCCAATACAAGTTCTGTAATCCAATCGTTATCGCCCCACCAAACACTTTGCATTCCATTTGAATCCACAAGCACAGTGCCTGTTGAATGATTTACGCTATATGCGTCTGGGTGGTGTCGTGCGGAAGTATTAGACTCGTTTTCTTGGGCTTCTTCTATGGACAATCCGACGGCAAAATTTTCCCACACAGATTGAATTGTATCGAAAGAAGGTGTGTTTTCATCGGTTGAAGTCGTTGTCACGTGCGGCCATGGTGCGTTTCTGTGTTGCTTCCATTCTGCGAGTGCTGTAGTATCGTCTCTCCAAGGATCGACGGTGATTGTCAAAAATTGGGTTTGGTTGTGTTCATCCTCTGTCATTTGGTTGTGAACCCATCGAAGGTTTTCGGTTACAATGGGGCAGATATCTATGCAATTAGTAAATAAAAAGGTAATGACGACAACTTTGCCTTCGGTTTGGTTGTTGAAGTTCCACTCTTGCCCTTCACTGTCGATTAGTGTGAAGTTTTGAACCGAAACCTGTGGCGTAATGTCTTCGCCATGGAAAAAAGGTGAGTTGCTTTCGCCTCCAGTACAACCCGCACAAAGGAGGAGGAGTGAAATGAGGGGGGCAAGAACCACTTGTGAGCGCATTGTAAAACCTCAAATCGGTTGTCCAATATAGGCGATGTCGGTTTCGAGTTGAACAATGTACAGCCCTGTTGAAATACACGAGGCGTAAGTAATGCCATCATGGTGTTCAACCGCCCATAGGAAAGGAACCCAGCCGAAATCATAGAAGCTTGAATCAAGCGGTGTGCCGTCTTCTCCGTGTGGCAAATACCACCCAACGGTAGCCTCGAAATGGGTTGCAATTCGGTCATCTGGATTGGTTGGTGCAACCAATGTTTCAACATCAATTACCCACAATCCTGCGTGGTAATGTGAAATGTAAAGTCGGCCGTCCCATCCACCGCCATGGCTTTGGTCGGTCGTTTCATCGGTTTCGAAATAAGCGCTATCGAGGTTATGTGGCGAGAATAGCAACCATTCGTCGCCGTTTGGATGTTCTTCGCAATCTGCTCCAAAGCAATGTTCACTTGCCCATGGAATTTCCCAATCTCGTATCAGTTTTGGTTGGAATTTTAATTGGCCATCAACCATTGTATAATCGGTGGTATCGATTAGATAAATTATTCCGGTTCCGACACTGGTCGATAAGACTTCTACTGCAGCAGTAACAAGATGAACAGGTTCATCAGAATAGCCAACATGAGATAAATCAACCATGCTTGGAAATGGTTCAGCGTAATGGATGTAAGAAACACGGCCGCCATTGACGTTGCCGTTGGTTTGACTATCGGGGTTGCCGTCTTCATCGACATCGAGGAATTCCATCCATTGCCCTACTTCTTCTGCGCGCCATCGGCACTGAATCGGGTTTCCGCCACCGGTTTTGCACAGTGTTGCATGGGTGATGTATTCTGCAGGGGAATTGACTGGGTGGGGTACGTTGGTCACATCAGCAATTCTCAATCCTGCCTCCCAATAACTTCCATAGATGAAGGTGTGGCCATATCGTGGGTCGGTTGGGTCTTCACCAGGCCAGAGTTGTACGGTCATATCATGAATGTAAATCCAACCACCATTGGTTGCTTCCCAAGCCACCTCATATTCTCCGACTTTGATGATGGTGTGGCCAAGCCCTGATGCTGGAACCCCTGGTAAATTTCTCGACGCTGACCCATCGAGATTCAAATGAGCGATTGTGACACCGCCGCAAGCCTCACCAATTGCGTCATTGCATTGCTCATAGTCTGGGTTTGCTACAAACATGTACCATTCTCCATCAATCATTTGTGTGTAGAGATTGTGTGGGCCACTTGGATGGTCGACATCATACCAAGAATCAATCCATGTTGGATTTGTCTTATCGGTGACATCGATGAGCGTGACTGTGACTTGTGCTGGGTCATTCCACTCTCCAACATTTGGGTCAGCATTTCCGGGGTCGATTAGTTGGTTTTGTTGAATAATATATTCTCTCCCATTATATTCAAGATATTTTACGTCAAGAACTTGGGTGTTGGGGTCGTTGTAAATCCCCGTAACCGTTGAATTATTTGGGTCGGTGACATCAACAATGTGCATGTCGTTCCAGCCAGCGAGATAGGCGTAAGTCTCGCCGTCGGGCGTTGTTGCTACTTGAATCTCGGCGTTTCCTGTCGTTGTAAGTGAATTGAAATCTAGCAATTCCATGTTGTCTGTGCCTGCAACATGCTGTGATGCGTTTGAGTGGTCATGGTCTTCGCCTTGAAACAACGGGTCATCCGAATCTTCGAAGAAGTTCGTGCCTTCTTCGTTAGAAGCTGAAAGGCCGAAGGTTACGATTGTAGCAGAACCAATAAGGAGGGTGATGAAAATGCCGAGGCCTACTTCCTTCGCTCCCATGGCGCAAGACGGCACACTCTTCCGTTTTGTCTTTATGTAAGGTTGTGAAGGCAGAAGTATGGGGCGGAGTCATTGGTTCAATGTATTCGCTATTTTCATGGCAATGGTTCTTCTGACGCCGTTGGTATCATCTCACGAACAAGAAACATTCAATGTAATACTCGTTGAAGATGAAGTGCGTCCAGGAAACATCACTGATGTGGCCTTTGTAGAAGGAAATGGTGTTGTATTCCGTATGCGGGACAATGCAGAAAATGTTTCGATGCAAGTTAGAGTCGACCTTGACCAAGACGGTTTGTTCAATGGTAGCGAGGATAGTGTGTCGGTATGGTTGACTCGTTCCTGTGAAATCGATGAAAACGGAACTTTGGTCGACGAATCGTGTGCAGTGTCTCATCTTTTGGTTTTTGGAAATACCTCTCAAGGAACCTATAACTATCAAGTAGAGCGGTTGGTGAACAACTCAACAACCGATGTGTGGAATCATTCAATTGTGGTTCATGCTGACATTCATGAAGAACCAGGACAACCAAATATTGGTGATTGTTTTGGGGCTGGTTGTGATGAAGAATCTGATTCTGATGTAATAATACAACAGACAAATTCCTCAACAGAATCAAAATTATATGCTGTAATGGCAATTTCATCTTTAGGGGTTTTTATGCTCATTCTAAGCATCCGAAATGAACGTAGAATAATAAATTCAGATCGGCCATCTGCTTTACAAGAATCTGAATAATTAGCCTTCAATGACCGGACAGCGGTCGTTTACATCGTCAATTACAACAGCATTCGCCCAAAGATAGGGGGTTCGAATCGGGGTGTTTGTGCGATTTTTTCTTCTGGCTCGGGTGATAAAAAGAATCTCAAATGAGTAATTTTCGTTTCCAATCATGTTATCAATTGATTATTGTTATGTTACATATATCAAACAATCGCCTCTTTTCGATGGGTTTTTGCTTATTTTTTCCGGTTTATGGAATAATATATCGTATAATCGTTTTTTTGCGTCGCGCGGTGGGTTCGGCTGGAAATGGTTTCTTGCTTCTTCGATTTGAATTTCTGTTTCACATCCATGCGCAGGTTTGAGAAGGGCATGTTGAGAGGGGTGGGTATGGGCGGTAGCAAAGGCTTGCAGGCATTGGTGCTTGTTCTGATAATGGCGTCAGCGCCATTGTCGGGTTGTTTTGGTGAGAATGGCAGCGCTCAAATCACAGAAAACGACCTTGACATCACTCCGAAAACTTGGACCGCTGGTGTCTTTCAAGGGGTAACAATCGCCGCAGAAAAACCCCTTTCGGTTTTCATTCCTTATCTAATTAAAGATGATATTTCTAATTTTGTTGTTAATTCAACAGTTGTTGATTTAAAGGCTGGTGAATCGATCCAACTTTCCGTTCTCGCTCCACCTCGAGCAGATACTGCTGTAATCCTTGTTGGCGGGTTTGGACGGGATTTTTGGCCAATACGAGATGCTAATGAGTCGTGGGCAACGTGGTATAATGAGGACGGTCATCTTGCTGCAAACGGTGGCGCAATTGAACGACTTGATGGTGAAAATGTAAGCCTCAATGCAAGTCTCGATTCGGGTGGGCCTGTTATTGCCTATCCCCTATCTATTGTGAGGGGAGCCGCCCCCGCGTATTCAACAGATGAGGGTGGGCGGCATTCAACGGGGCTAGTGAATGGAAGAACCACCTACAATTATCTTCACCACATTACAGATCAAACACCCAGTGTATCGGCAGATGGTGCCGTTGGTTACTTGAATCGATGGGCTGGGCAAGGAAATGCTGCCTTTGAAGAAGGGGCGGTGTACCTCATGGACCAACTTGAATCGTTTGGTTTAACTGTAGTTACACAACGATACCAATTTACTGATATTTTTGGAAATCAAAATCCTGAAGCATACAATATTTGTGGGTTTAGATATGGTAACGTAGTGCCTGATGAATGGATGGTTTTCGGTGCACATTTCGATATTGCCCCACCTGCAAATGCATTACTTATCGACCCACACATTACCGGCACGAGAACGTACGGAACGGGTGTTGGAGCGTATGACAATACTGCTGGAACAAGTATGGTGCTCACCGTAGCTGAAGCAATGTCAAGTTTTGAAACTCGAAGAACAATGGTCTTCTGCTTCTGGTCTGGTGAAGAAGGTGGAAAGCGAGGAAGTGACTATTGGACCGATTATTATGTGAAAGAAGATAATCCTGAAGTCACTGTTACGAATTATATCAATCTCGATATGGCGGGAGTTAATTGGCCTGGTGGCGGTGGAGCACCCCATGGAGATCCTGCTACTGCAATCGATCCTGACGGTTACCCTAAGGACGAAGAGGTTTGGCCGATGAGGGTCTATCTTGGACCTTCTCTTGACCATGATGTGATTAATCAGCCAGAAATGGTTGGGCTCACGCTTTGGATTGGGGCAGATGCTATTGGTGTAGAGCAACAACAGAGCGTTCTCATCGGTGAAGGATTTACTGAAGACACGTGGAAGGTTGATGATTGGCTTGAACGGGGAAGGCCGGAAATTATTGTCTATGAAGATGTAACTGCTCGGTCAGACCATGCAAGTTTCCAAGCCAACTTAGGAACAGTAACTATTGGTTTTGGTGGATTGGTTGATGGGTATTGGTGTTATCACCAAACATGTGACACACTTGATGAAATGGAAGATTGGATGGATACTACGGGTAAGAACTACGGTGAAGAACACACCGGCGTCTCAAATCTTGTCGATAGCCTTGACATTATTACGTGGTGGGCAGCATACTCTTTCTTCCATTTGGATGAAAAACCTGTACTCAATGCATACCTTTGAGCATTAATTTCGTGTTGGTCAAAACCAAGCGGCGATTGTGCTGAGAATGTTTTCTGGGCTCCACAGCCCCAACAAAAACCAAGAGAATACAAGAATTCCAAATACTGAAATGGTGATGTAGAATGCGTTTTCATTCCAATCTTTGACTTTATTTCCATCAAGGGGGCCAAGTGGAAGCATGTTGAAAAGGCCGAGAATTAAATTCGCTTGAATCCAAAAAACACCTGCGTTTATGAGCATTTTTTGCCAAATAAGTTGGCCGCCTACAAGGTATGTTGTGCCTGCATAACCACTTTCAAATGCGCCAGTAAGGCCGAGAATTATTCCCCAAAGGGGGATGCCGATGAGGAATAAGCCAAAATTAACGATGGGTCCTGCAATAGCAATATGGCCGTTTTGGCGACGAGATACAAGTCCTGCAACCATCACCGCCCCTGGTGCCATGAATAATACCCCTATGAAAAACGAAAGAAATATTCCGAATCTTAGCCCGCTTGGGTCTGCCCTAAATTCGGCCCAGCAACCATTCTTTTTCGCAACAACTTTGTGGCCAATCTCATGCAAAAGGAAGGCTGGGCCAACTGCTAAAAGTAAAACGGGCATTGAAAGAAAAAATTGAATGGTCCATGAAGTCAAGCCATACGATCCAATACCCCACATTCCTCCAACGGCCATGAAACCCAGGGCCACGGTAAAAGCTGCTGTGGCAAGAAGAAGATGCTTTTTTTCTTCGGAACTAAAATGCCAAATACTTCCTTTATGCAATTTTGCTGGCTCTTGTTGTGCTAGACCCATCATTTGAGCAAAAAATGGATTGGTTCGGGTGCTTGCACCTGTTTCAAAATGAATGGTTCCATCTTGCGATTGGCGAGCATGGACTCGGTGCACCCGTGGTTTTTGTTTTCGGAAGGGGTCATCATCGAGAATGTCTGCTCGTGAATCCCTTCTCGCCATGATTCATGTTCCATGGTGTTGGATTTGAAGCCTCGCATCCCAAGCCCCTCAAACATAAAAGGTGGTGGAATGCGGTAGTAGGGGTGTTGAATAATGTATGAAAATTTGAAACTGGGCATCCCAAGTTTGATGCGTTGGCCGCATAACACCACCACTGGAGCCAATCATGTCGATGCCGAGACGTGCAATGAAAGAGATGGGTTTTCAGGCCTGTTGCTTACGGTGTGATGCTGTTGATGTTGCCGCGTCTTCTAGATGTAAACGGTGTATTGGGAGGCACACAACAATTCGAGACCACATTGCGAGTGCCTCTCATGATGACCCTTTTACACAATTCGCAAAAGAGATGTTGATGATGGCAGCCGCCCCGCATCGCCATGATCACGACGAAATCCATGGCCCGGTGTTGATTGAGCAACAACGACTTGCTGCGGGCCTATCAGAACCTATTCCAGAATCGACAATCGAAGATGTCGAAGCCTTATTCGAACAACAAAAAAATAAGGAAAAACTGAATGTGATAAAGGATGTTGCAAATCAAAATCAATGGAGGGATGAGGCCCCATCCAAAGAGGTACAGAAAGAAATGATTGGTAAGTTCGAACAGCAAGACCATGCACAATATGGTGCAAGAACCATCCCCTCAAAGAAAATTAAACAGGTCGACCGAAGTGAACGGGGTGGAGAAGATTTGGCCCTAACGGATAGATTGAAGGCTGCTGCAGACGCAAGGGCATTACCGGAAAGTGAAAAGGAGTTAGCGTCCAAAGAAAACTTCGAAGATTTACAAAAAGAGAGGAAAAAGTGGAAAAATGTTCTTTCTGAAGTTGATGAATTACTAAAAGAGCCCGAAAATAATGAAAGTTAGTTAAATGTTTTACAAAAGTAAAATAAAATAAATCTTTTTTCATTTGGGATAGGTGATTTATCCTTATTATTACTCTCAAATTCTTTCACGTATTGGTTCGGGAGTCAGTTGCGGAATATGGAGTTCATATGTGATCCGTTGTGTTCCTTTTCCTTTCGATTTTTTACCAGTGATTTCAATGTGGCCTATTTCCCCAAGCCTTTGAACGTGGGTTCCTGCACATGGGCATAAGTCGAGGTTTTCACCAATTTTTACCACTCGTAGTTGCTTCACAGACGAAGGAAGAAGGTCCATATTGGTTCGTTCTGGTGGCATTTCAGCGTTTACTTCCTCTCGTGTCATGGTTGAATCGGTTACTCGGTAATCGTTATCGATGAGGTTGTTAACTTGTATCGTGATTTCATTGAGCATTTCTTCAGTGAATGAAATTGGGTTGAAATCTATTCTTGAACGGTCGTTGTGAATTTGGTTACCAACCGTTCTAGTGCCGTTGAAGGTTTCATACACCACACCAGATACGAGGTGTTGTGCTGTGTGCATGCGCATATGGGCGTGTCGCCTTTGCCAATCGATGGAGCCCGTCACCTCATCTCCGACTTCGAGTTGGTGGTTTGGGCCAACACTGTGAAGTATGTTTCCGCGCCCACGAACTTCCTGAACTGAAAGTGTGCCGTTAGGGCCTTCAAGTATTCCTGTATCCCAGTTCTGGCCCCCACCCAATGGATAGAATAGGGTGCGGTCGAGTATGATTTGTTCTCCGTCCACTGCTGTCACCGCGGCGTTAAAATCGGTGAAATACCCCGATTCAATGCTTTTGAGATATAGTAATTCGGTTACCATGGAGGGGCGTAGAAGTCACCTTTGAAGAGGTTTTCAGGGGCTTGGGTATTCTAGTTAGTGGGTTGGTCTAACTCTCCCTTTTCATTCAGCACAAGTGAAGGGGTTTTCCAAGCATAATGTAAAGCTACAGTAGATTGCCAAAGTGCTCTAAAGAAGCCGAGTTCTTGATATTCCCAGCCACGTTCTTCTGCGTATTCTTTGACGAGTGGTGCCGCTTTGGGAAGATGGAAGTGTGAAAGGGCGGGCAGTAAGTGGTGTTCGATTTGGTAGTCGAGGCCAACGAAGAAAAACGAGCCGAATTTGCCGAATTTTATTCTTCGCGCTGTTTCGATTTGGAGTCGCCAATTATGATCGTATTCTGTAATTATTGGTCGGCCAGCGTGCCCAACAATGAAAATCGCGGTGAGGTATGTTCCAACAAGGCCCCAGAGAAGGACATAGAACCCGAGAGTTACTTGCCATGATAGGCCAAGAAGTATGGGGAGGGCAAGCCAAAGGAAAAAGTGTACGAAGATTAGGGATGTATCTAAGAGCCAAATTTTAGTGATTCTTTTATTCCTTTTCGATTTGAAAGGTTTCGTTGCGAGATATTTCAGGCCATCAAATCGCATTAGGTGGCCAACGATAAGAGAGATTGGCCAAAATGTCCATCCTTGTAGGTGGCGTTGGAAAAATTGACGAATCGGTCCGCTCGTGTTATATTCTTCCTGGCTGAAAGTAAATGGCCAAGAATGGATGTCTGGGTCCTTGTAAACCACATTTGGTTGGGCGTGGTGTTTGACGTTGTGTTTTTCTCGCCAATACTCCATCGATAATCCCGCAAAGAGTGGGAATACTATTGCAGCAAGTGAAATATTGCCTACTTTCGAACGGCATGCTGAACCATGAACGCCTTCGTGTGCTGTCATGGCGAGGGTGGTTGAAAAGAGGGCGGTGATTGGAATTAGTATCAGTCCAAATTTGAGGGGTAGGTAAATGTGGATGGTGTAAAGGGTGCAAACAACAATAAGAAGGAATATGACTTTGGTCCAAGATTTGCTTGTTGGTTTGTCAAGTAAATTCTCTTCCTTCAGTTTTTTTCTTAGGTTTGCAAGTGGATGTTCTGCCATGTCTGCACCTCCTAAAGTGGTTCTCTTCATTGAAAGGGCGTCAGTTGGGGGTTTTAAGGTGGTGTGTCTAGCGACACCACATTTCTTTATTTTAACAACTCTGAGATTCGACGACCTTCGGAAATTTGAGTATCTATATGGCGTTTTTCAAGATGCTCTGGAAGTGTGCAGTGGATGGTTTCAATCCACCCTTTATTCGGCGTCCAATTTTCCGAGGTTTGCCAGATTTCTGTCAAACCTTCTGAGCGTGGATAATATGTGGTTTCAGCGGGCACCTCTAAACAGTCGCTAGTGAGAGCTGTTCCCCCATGAATGGAGATGAATTTTCCAAATTCTGGGATTAGGATCGTATTGGATTGTGGAATTTGATGTTGTTTTTCTCCTGGTGATTGGTGCGTCCATTGTATATCGTTTACGAGGGAATCACAATGAATAGTTCCCGAACTAGTTGAGCCTGCTCCAACAAAATGTATACTGTATCCGTTCGAATTTTCAATGCATTTGGTGATTCTTGTACGGGTGTATATTTCAACACCCTTTTCAGCTGCAATAACTGCAAGATGTTTCAAAGCCCATTCGGAACGTAATGTAAAGCCATTATCAATAGAATGGATTTGTAAAAAATCGATTTGTTGTTGGCTAAGATAATTTGTTAGTGTGTTTTGGTTTTGAATATATCCTGGGGATGATGAAGGTAAACCAATTTCTGCATTTAGTTCAATTAATGTTATCTGATGAGTTTCAGCTAATTCAATTGCAATAATTAGATTTGAAAATGTGCCCCCAACTAAACCAATAGATTTCATATCAATCACCTTTTATTGGAAGTATTTCAAGAGCAAAGACTGGACAGGAGGGGATACAAAGTTCACAATGAGTACAGTTTTTTTCATCTACGATTGCTAAACGATCAACGAGTGTAAGCACATTTACTGGGCATAATGCTATACAAGCGGCGCACCCAAAACATCTATCTTCATCAACAAGAAAAAGATGACCTTCTTGTCGTGCCATGTGTTGTCCATGAAGGCGGGGTTCATCTCACCTTCGCTTTTTTTTATTTTACATAATGAGTTCGAGTGGTTGTTTTGTTTAACCGATTATATTTTTATTAGATTGATATTATGAAAATAATAATTATTTATTGATGTTTTTTTGTCCAGAAGAAAAATGTAATAGTGTTTTTATTCTAAAAAGATTATATGTATTAATACCCCCTTATTTCCTATAGAGCAAAATTTGTTTTCTATAGTGAGTATGTTGAAGGATGGGATGGAAGGAAACGTGAGTATGCCCTGAAGTATATGGTCGCGACAAGCACTTAACTTAACCACTACAAAACCAATGAGAAAATATAGATTATGATAGATTTAAATTCCAAAGGAAATATAGGGGTGTTCTAACCAAAATAGAATCAAGTTCAATACATGTTAATGTTAGCAAAGAATGGTTCAGATGGTTTTCTATTCCCCAGGTCGTACAACTTCTTATCCTGAAGATCATCCTAAAAAAGGAATTCGATACCATTGTTTAGGTGGTGGAGATGAAGTTGGAAACGTTGGAATTGTTCTTGAAGATGCCAAAAAAACTCGGCTTTTACTTGATTATGGACTAGCACCGACAACCCCTCCAAGATATCCATCCGAAGCACCTCAAGTTAGAGATGCAGTAATTACCCATTCTCACGTTGATCATTTAGGAATGGCACCTTGGTTATGTGCAAATCATAGAACACGACTTCATGGAACTGGACTTACTGCAGAAATCTCAGAATTAATGTGGCATGATTGTCATAAAGTAAGCTCAATAGAAAAATATCCACTCGCTTGGGATAAAAGAGACATTGACACAGCACTAGAATCTTGGAATATTCATAATTTTAATGAATCATGGATGCATAATGATTGGAAACTTGAACTTAAACGCGCTGGACATATTCCTGGTGCTGCAATGCTTAATATCGAAACACCAGAAAGAAAAATACTACTTTCAGGAGATTTTGATACCCGCGACTCCCCCCTTACAAAGGGTGCCAAACCGATAAAAACAGAGACGCTTTTTGTTGAAGGAACATATGGTGGACGAGAACATCCACCCCTTCAAGAAGAAGAAATAAAATTCACAAATCACGTTCAGCGGGTTATTGACCGAGGCGGCAAAGTTCTCATTCCAGCCTTTGCAAATGGAAGAACCCAAGACGTTGTAATGCGACTACACAAACATCTCCCCCATCTTGATGTACACGTTGATGGAATGGGTAAAAGAATAGCCAAAATGCAAATGAATCACCCCGAAACTCTTCGAGACCCACAATCTTTCAAAGATGCTTGGTCTTGGTGTAGACGTGTTTCAAGTAAATCCGATAGGAAAAAAGCGCTTGAAGCAGATGTTATTGTTTCAACTTCAGGGATGCTACAAGGCGGCCCATCAATATGGTATCTTAACCGCCTTAGAAAAGATACTTCCAACGCGATTCTATTTACAGGATATCAAGCTTCTAACACCGGAGGAAGAAAACTTCAAAACGAAGGTAAAATCAATATTTTCGGCAACGAAACCGACATCCCACTAGAATGGAAATCATATTCATTTTCAACACACGCCGGACATAAAGAAATTATAGATTTTGCAGCAGCGTGTGAGGCTGAAGAAGTAGTTGTCTACCACACAGACCCAAACAATGCCCGACCACCATTGGTTGAAGAATTAGAGAAAAACGGGCACATCGTTCATAATCCTGTTAATGGAATTTCTGAATATCTCGGTGAAGAATTTAGCCGAAGTAATTGAATACAA
>JABJFI010000051.1 GCA_018662825.1 Methanobacteriota archaeon
ATCTTGCCGACGGCGTAATTCCGCTTCGAATTCGTTCCACAATTCTTGCTCAATTTGCTTACGTAGTTTAGGCTCTAAAGCGGTTTGTACTTGGACGACAACATCCTCCCAAATTTCAGTCGCCATTGAATCTCGAGTCTCTATTTCTGTAGCTTGAAGCATTTCTTGAACTTCGGTAACCGTAAAATTTTGTTCTGCTTCATCATTTGAAATTCGTAAAGTTTCTGCTTTAACAATGCGCTCTATTTCTTTCATGAGGCGAGCAACAACGCTCAATTCCCATACATCTCTGGGATGTGGAGTATCCATATTTGTCACAGTATTTCTCAACGTTTGAACTATTCGAGACCTTACTGGGTTGCCCACCTCAAAATCTCTAACGCCTGAAACAAACCCAACCAATGCATCCAACCATTCGTCTTCAGAAAGTCCTTGGCCGCAACCTGGACAATCAATATCTTTTGAATGTGAAGGAGCTTTTACGGGCAAATCTTTGCCATCATCCTCGAAATTTTTCTTCTCACGTCGTTTTGGTTCAGGTGGCTTTTCTAAATCAAACGAAACTGATGCCCCAAATGTATTTTTTTTGGGGCTAGGGCTCGGGTTTTCACTCATTTCAATAAATAATTGAATGGTTTGGATAAAAAGAGTTTGCCGGAAATGTGCAATAAAGGTGGATTTTGAGGGAAAATTGGACTTCACGGAGTAAGAACGGTTCCAATATGGTCAAATGCGGCTTGAAGGATTTGTTCATTTTGAAAGTTCGTTGTTAGTTGAAGGTTTTCTCCAGAGGAGAGAATTTCGTTCATATTGGTTAGAACTCTTGTCAATTCATCAACAATAGTAACTGATGCCATTCGTGCAGTACGTGAAAATGGATTCAAATCGATGACAAGTACCGTTTTCCCCATCGCCACCAAAGCCTCGCATCGGTCACCATCTTCTAACGGAACAAGAATTACATCAGATTCAAAAATGCCTTGTTTACAACAATTTGCTCGTGGCCCTTCAAGACCAGGAATGCGGGCATTTGATTCTGCTCCAAGTATTTCAACATCCAATCCCATTTGTTGTTTTATTTCATTCAAATGGTTAAACAAGGCCTCCATTCTCTCTGGAGTGCGGTAAAAAATATTGATTTCTACAGGGCACTTGAGATGATATGCGAGTTGAAGAACTTCCTCACCTGCAAGAGCGACAACGTTACCGTTCAAACTGATTACGGGGTGTTTGGCAGAGGATAAGTGGGCCAATGCCTGACGTGTCGCTATCAAGGCACTTGAAATTGTTTGTTCTCCAAGTAAATAATCGAAAGCCTCACCCCGGCCGTGTGCGATTAATGCACTACCGGCAAGCATTCCTTTTTTTCTGGCTTCTTCAAGACGATGTCGCATCAATAAGGATTGATACCTCGGGTGGCTCGGGTCAGCAGCGATTTTGCTCATGATATCGCCTCAAGCACCATCGACAATCATCGAAATGTCAAGCGGTGGAACGCCTCGATTAACGGCACTTGTCGAAAGAACATCTATTCCACTTTCATGCCACTTATCGAGTTGGTCAAAGACAATGCCACCACTTGCTTCAAGCCAAATATTGCCTCTCAAATTCATGTCAGTCAATTGAGTGACGACGTCTCGGCAGCGTTCTGGGCCAAAATTATCCAACATAATGACCAGTTTAGGGAGTGTTTCCTCTTCACGTTGAGACCAGGCGGCAGCAGCCATGATGGCTTCTTTGTCTTCTCGAACTTCTATTTCAAGGAATGCGCCGCAATCCTCTGCGGAAACATCTTGTAAAAATGCGACAATTCGGCTTGCATGTGTATCGAGTTCTTGGTGCATCGAAGCAAGGTCATTTTCTTTCAACATTTTCGCATCTTCGCGATGTAAACGGTGAGTTAAACCTCCGCCAAGATGTACTGCCCATTTGTCTAATAGCCCCCATACTGTTTTTCTTGTACAAGCAATTTGACCAGGGGCACGAGCTGACCAGCGCTTTGCTTCAGTTGCAATCCCAGAGAGTTGCCCCAAAAGATTGAGAATACTACGCTCCATAGCGAGAAGAATTTCACGATCACCAGAAAGGTAAGCGATTTCATCACCCTTTGACACCTTCTTCCCGTCACCAGCCATCCATGAAATTTTCAAAGTTGGGGCCCAAATTTGTAACATATGGTCAATCGCAGCAGTACCGACAATTATTCCATCTGATCTGGCACAAATCTTTGCATCAATGTTCTGTGAACCACCCATGAAAGGCATACTTATTCCATCATCTGCAAGTATCACACCTACCCATCGGTCAATGCTTGCCAAAAGCATACGAGAAGGACCTTCTTCCGCAGTCCATAACTCGTGACCTCGGTCATGAGGAGGTCGTTTTGAGTCTGCCATGGTTCGGGCTAGAGGTTTGATGTCTTGAAACATGTAGATGATTTGGCAACTGGCCCATTTTGCCGTGACTGAGTTGAACCAAGGTGATGGGTAGTCGAATTATTTACTCACATAATGGAGGTAGTGCTAATATGGACCCTGCATGACACAGAAATATGCGCACCGCGACCATACTGTTTGTACTGGTGTGTTCAATATTGTCGCCGATGGTAAGTGCAACGGTTCCACCTTCTTCCGAATATGGAATAATTCAAACTGATGGAGAGAGCATCATTGCATCGTATTCTCCTATAATTCAGGCTGCTCTTTCACACAAAAGCGACCTTACAATGTACTCAACCTCTCAATTAAATTCAGCGAAACAATGGGTTGTAATTGCTTCACAATTCGATGGGCAGCCTGCTGAAGAATTACCTGGTGCATGGATTGTGGATGTGGAACATTCCACTGCACCTGAACTGTTTTCACAATTGCAAGAAAACGGTCAAATCGAAGAATTCTACCCCCTAATAGAGAAAGATATGCTTCCTCGCTGGGTACCAAATGATCCGAAATTTTCAGACCAATGGCACCTACAAAATACTGGACAATCAAGTGGAATAAGTGGTGAAGATGTCAATATTACCGGTGCGTGGAACACTTATCGAGGTTCAGGCGTAGTGATTGGAATTGTCGATGATGGCCTTGATTGGAATCATCCTGATTTGGACGATTATTACGAATCAACGCTGGATTACGATTTCTGTGGCAATGATGGCGACCCTACGCCTGCATCGAATGACCCACATGGAACCGCCTCTGCCGGTGTTGCAGCGGGGGTTGGTGACAACAATATCGGCATCAGTGGTTCGGCACCAGAGGCGGGCCTGGCTGGATTGCAATTGATTTCCTGTAGTACCACTGATACTCGCGAATCATCAGCACTGAGTCATGAGCGACAAAATATTGACATTTACTCGAATTCCTGGGGCCCAAGCGACAATGGTGAGACACTCGAGGCCCCTGGCCCTTTGATGCTTGCCGCAATGGAAAACGATGCGCTACTCGGCCGTAATGGCTTAGGAAACATCATTACTTGGGCAGCTGGTAATGGATTGACCGACGATGATAATTCCAATTACGATGGATATGCAAACCTTCGCTACACCATTGCGGTGACGGCTGTATCTCACAACGGCGACCAATCTTACTACGCCGAACCTGGTGCAAATATCTTGGTTGCCTCCCCATCCAATGGAGATAATGAAGGCATCACTACTACAGATATTGAGGGCTCAGCAGGCTATACAAATAACGACTATACCGACAACTTTGGCGGCACCTCTTCTGCAACTCCTCTTGTTTCAGGAATCATAGCTCTAATGTTAGAAGCAAACTCAAACTTATCCTGGCGAGATGTTCAGCACATCTTGGTCTTGACATCCCGTCAGAATGATGCAACGGATTCTTCTTGGAATATTAACGGCGCAAATCATGATGTCAGTCACAAGTATGGCTATGGTGTCATCGATGCAAGTGCGGCTGTTTCTATGGCTGAATCATGGAACCCTGTTGCTGATGAAACTTCAGTGACTACGGGAACGTTGAATTGCATTCAATGCGATATTCCCGATAACAGTGCAAATTATATTTCAGTAAATACTACTATTTCAGAACCAATCTTAGTTGAAAATGTCGATGTTGTTGTTGACATTCCCCATACATACCGTGGAGACCTCGAAATTATCTTGACAAGTCCTGCGGGAACCAAGAGTATACTTTCTGAAAAACACAGCGATAATGGAAATAACTTCAACGATTGGCGATTCTCTACTGTACATCATTGGGATGAAGACAGTCGAGGGGAATGGACGCTTACTGTCGAAGACCAAGGCAATGGCGATACCGGTTCACTGGACTCTTGGGAATTAATCGTATATGGAACTGAACTGGATGTTGATACCGATGGCGACAATCTCACGAATTCAAATGAAACCGATGTTTATGGTACTGACCCTGAAGATTATGATACCGATGATGATACCATTAGCGATGGTGATGAAGTTCTCATTCATGGCACTGACCCTCTGGTCAGCGATACCGATGGAGATGGTTTGTCGGATGGAGTAGAAATTAATGTCAATGGTACAGACCCATTGGATAATGACACTGATGATGATTTATTGCTTGATGGTGAAGAAGTCTTACTCTATGGGACAAATCCATTGATTCCTGACCCTGACGCAGATGTTGATGATTATTATTGGTTTGAAGATTGTAATGATACAAATGCATTGGTTTATCCTGGAGCATTGGAATTACTCAATGGAATCGATGATAACTGCGATGGGCAATGGGATGAAGGGTTCAATGCCACTGATTCTGATAACGACGGGCTTTCCGATTATGGTGAATACCATGTATTCGGCACCAATCTTTCGTTGCCAGATACTGATGGTGACTTCTTGAGCGATGGTGATGAAGTCTTGATATATCTCACCGACCCTTTAGTCAAAGATAATGATTCTGATATGGATGGCTACTATTGGTTTGAAGATTGTAACGATACCAATGCAAGTATCTGGCCAGGTGCTCTAGAGTTATTGGATGGCATCGATAACAACTGTGATGAGAATATTGATGAAACATTCAATGGCACAGATGCTGATGCTGATGGTTTACTTGATTTGGTTGAATTCCTCGAAATTGGTACAGACCCCTTTGATGAGGATACCGATGATGATGGATTAACCGATGGTATCGAGGTGGTGTCGACGCTTACCAATCCGTTTGTACCTGACCTTGATGAGGACCAAGATGGTTACCGATGGTTCCTTGATTGTGATGATAATAATTCACAGCGCTCACCGAATGCTGTCGAAGTCTGGAATGGAATGGATGACGATTGTGATGATTCTATTGACGAAGATATTGAACGTGCATCGTGGGTTACACCCTCCCCATTGATGTCGGGCATGATACTGAATGCTACCAATGACTCACTTGAATTGAGCATTATTCTTGACCTTGACCAAGCATCCATAGAACGATTGAATCTTACCGTTCACTGGTATCGAAATCAAACGATAATTGGTCAAGGATTCATGTTTGTTGAACCAGCCCATAATTGTCAACAACCGAACAGTACTTTTGCAGAAGAATTGTGTGCCCTCAACGGAACAGTTGGGCCTTATGAAACAAAAGTTGTCATTTTTGATGATGTTGGAATGCTAGAAATCGAATGGAAAATCACCTATACTGTTTGGCACCCACCTGTTATTGAAGAAGAAGACACAACCATTCAAACAAATAAAAACAAAAAGGGCATGACTATTGATTCGAACCTCATCATCTTAGCACTAGGTGGTATCGTTGCATTACTGGGCGTTGTTCTCATTCTTTCTCGCCGCGAAAATTCCACTCCTCAGCCACAAATACGTCCTAAGCAAGAACCGCAGATGTTTGTTCCACCTGCGATGTATTCTGATGTTCCTGCTGCCCCTGACTTTTCTCAAATGGGTGAATACGTACCGCCTTCAAACAATGATTGGGATTCGACCAAACGCTAGAAATAATCACCCGCGATTTGTGATGATGCTCCAACCAATGAGGCGCCCCTCAGCGGCATCAGCAAGTAAATTCAATTGATGATGCTCCGTGTACATGACTTCCTGAGTTTCTTCGTTCAATACATCTTCATCCCATGAACGGGACACATCAAAGGTGACTACACCGTCTCCTCCGTCGCCAATTTGAGAAAGTATTGAACCGATGTCATCACCAGGAACTGCGATTAAGTAACCCACTTGTACATCGTCTTGATAAGTTCCTGAAGAAGTGAAAAATCGGTCGGGGCCAAACAAAACGTTGTAACGCGATGAATCTGAAAACCGTGATTCTAATTTCGTAATATTGAGTGTTTTTGGAATTGATTCTCGATTGTGTGACCTCTGTTCATCACTACCCCTACTATCGAATTGGCAATTCTCTTCGCTTGGCGTCCCAGTAAGGTTAAATTTCACCCACCCCGCTTCTTTGTCTGCTGCTACCCAAGAAAGATTCCATTGATCTGTGGAAGGTGATATCTGCTGAGTTGTTCCGCGCCAGATATAGCCGTTTTCTTCGAGTGCTTGAGAGGCGGCTGGTGCTATTGCGTTGGGCCAATGGTCAAAGCAAGTTATTGCATCTTCAAAAGTATATTCGCGTAGTGAAGAATCGTCAGGCATATGAAGTTCATATTCGCCCCACGACTCTAATTCGCTATTGGATGGACCAAGTTGATTCACTTGCGGTTTTGAGGTATAGGAGAGTCCTAAGTCGAGTTGTTTTTGCCCACGACTCAACAATGTCTTCGAAAAAGTGTGGTGTAATTCCAATTCTCCTTCAGGTAAGACATAATCATTGAGCAACTGTGATGTTGGAGAGCAACCTGATTGGCTTGCTTGGTCATCAGAAATCAAAACATCAACCGTTTGTTTAGCTGCCCACGGATTTCCCTCTTCAACCCACAAATTCATTGTTGCTGAACCCAAACAATAGGCATCAATATCGTGATGGGTGGCAATGATTTTCCATACTGGCTCGCCACCGAATTCAACTTCGTCAAGTACTCGCCAATCCCACCCGAGATTGCTCCCTGTTGCCCCTTTATCGATGATGTCATTGGCAAATAGTTGCTGTAACTCAACCGGTTGCATCATCAGTGCAAGACCAGGTGCGAGTGTCTCAAGTCCTCCGAGCAAACCTCCAACGCCATAACTCATCGTCGTTCCTTGGTATTTCCCAATTGGTGAAGGTAAGTCAATGCCCCATTCCAACTGTGTAGCTTTGGTATCTTGATTGCGTAATTCAGTGTATGTGGTCGAGGTCAAATCTGCTGTGCCTGAACCGGTAATTGCTCCAAATTCACACAATGTGCCGAGAGAAAGATGGCGATTCACTCGGAAGGGGTCCAGTGAATTTGTGTTGACCGTTTCAACAGCAAGCCATTCTGCCCCCATGCCTCCGACAATACCAACAGCCCCTAACCGGTCGGTTGAACCGCCTTCGTTGACCAATTCACCTATGCCTCCATTTGTGATAGAAAGGCTTCCTAAGCCACCAAAGTCAATTGATATTTTACAAATATCATCTTCGGTTTCGAGTTGGTCCATGACCAGTTCGACAAATCCTTCAGTAGCAAGGAATGTCGCCAAGCCATTTTCATCACCTGTAATCTGATACTGCATGCTGTCTCCGTAGCGAAGTTGTTCAGCGGTGAATGGATCTAGCTGATTATCAAGATAATAATAGCCACCTGCTCCAACAATGACTAGAGCAAGAAGGACTGCGGCAACTTGGGGCTTACGAAGAATATCGAGTAATGTCGCTGGACCTTCACGAGTTTGTTTTATCTCCTTTGTCTTTATTTTCTTGACTGACTTTGGAGGGTCTTCATCAAGTATTTCAGCATCGAGTATTTCAGCATCGAGAATACTTTCTTCTTCGATTTCCTCTTCGCCCTCATCGGTTTCTTCAGGCTCAGAAGGCGTGAGTGTGTCTTCATCCTCCATGGAAAGAAGCGTTTCAGGCTCAGATTTCTTTTTCTTCGGAATTGAAGGGACTTTTTTTCCTACTTTTGAGGGTAAACCTACTTCCTTGTTTGAGAGTCCCGCCTCAAGTAGGCGTTCCACCAGAATAGATTTTTTCCCCGAAGTAGGTAAATCATTGAGAATACATAATGCTTTGAGTTTGACAACTGTCAAAGAAGATGTTTGTTCGCCCGACATCACCAAACCTCGTGATGGCCTGTCGCCATTCCCTTTCAAGTATGACCCTTATTGTATCTCGGAAAACCCGAATTTATAGTACTGGGCAAAGGTCGGTTAGCCTTCATAAGGTGCATATGTGCCATCTGAATTCTGCACATACACCGTCTGTTCATAACTACCATCTGGTAGTTTTTTGTAGAAATATCCGCCTTCAGCAGGTTCAAAAGTTGCTTCTTGCGATTCAGCAGGTGGTGTTGGTGTCTCGGTTTCTACCTGCTGAGGTACTGTTTCTACCACAGTTTCAACTGTAGGGGTTTCTGCAGGTTGGGGCGGCCCTGTTGGACCCGCACTCGGTGGCCCTGTTGGACCTGCACTCGGTGGCCCTGTTGGACCTGCTGCAACACGTGCATCGGTAAGTGATGCGAGGACTTTTTCTTCGGTTGATTCATCTCCGTTTTCAAGAATCTGTTTGACCTGAGCGCCGTGCTTTTGAGCCCCCATAAAAGCAAAAAGGGACAATGAAAGGCAGATGATTCCAAAAATACCACCAATCACTTGATTCGGCCAAACTTTTCCTTTAACTGACAACACGTTATTCGGGCTATTATCAACCTCGTTAGTGCCATTATCAAAGTATTGAACGATCATACAATATTGCCCAGGGTCAACTGAAAATTTGAATGTATACTCTTCTCCTTCTATCGGTTTATTGATTGATTTGTATTGATATGCATGATTTGTTCCAAGTTCGGCCTCTTCAGTGTAATCGCCGAGATTTTGTTGGCAATCATTCACTTTAATGAGATATGCATCAATACGGATATCAGGGTTTGGTGCAAGGGATGTAGCCGTAACGTCCAGATGAAGTGGGGCGTCAAACAAATCATCGCCTGGCAAAGATGGGCCCCATACTAACCCAATATCTTTCTGTGCAGAATTTGACAACCCTTCTGAATCAGCACTAAATGGCATTGGGAATAGTGCAAAAGTAAACATCAAAACCGCTACACCGAGC
>JABJFI010000019.1 GCA_018662825.1 Methanobacteriota archaeon
TAGATGAGTGACAAAATAAATAGAACCGAGATTCCCAAAGCCAAGGCACGTTGGACAAAAATTAAATTTTCCTCAACCGGCATGGCCAAAATATCTAGCTCAGGCACTGGTGAAGAATCCTGAATTGGTTGTTGAAGACTAAAGTCCTCTTCTTCCACATCATCACTCCAAATTTTCAACTAAATGCATGCACTGCCTCGGAAAAAGTTTCAGCAAAGAGTCGTGCTTCTTCTTCAGTATTGTACAGATATGCAGAGGCACGCAGTGAGCCATTATTATGGCCACGATTATGGAACCAAGAGTGTACACAGTGCTGTCCGCTACGGACCATGACGCCAGCGGCTTCATCCAAAAGTAGTGCAATATCATGAACGGGAATATCTCCCATCAAAATCGAACAAATCCCTCCACGTTTTCTAGCATCCAAAGGCCCAATAATTTCAATCCCTGGCAAATCTTTGATGCCATCAGTCATGATTGTATTCAATCTTATTTCGTGTTCTTGGACAGCATTCATGTCAATCTTAGAGAGATATTCAATGGCAGCACCCGTTGCCATCATTCCTGAAAAATTACCTAATCCCCCTTCAAACCGTGCAGGGGGTTTTGCCCAATCTATTGAGTCGTAAGTTGAAGATTGAACAGTTTGGCCACCCGATTGTATGGTGCGTAAACCATCGAGTAAATCATAGCGTCCCCAAAGGCCACCCATGCCGGATGGGCCACACATTTTGTGTATTGAAAATGCCAAGAAATCAATATCAAGTTCTTTGACATTGACGTCCATATGGGGGGTGGATTGAGCACCATCTACACAAATTAGTGCCCCATAATCGTGGGCGATTTTACCGACTTCTTTGATAGGTATATGAACGCCATCAAGGTTTCCAACATGACTCATCGAAACTAGTTTCAATTTTGAACCAGCATTTGCGCATGCCAATTCAAATGCTTCTAAATCGAATGAATTATCTGGATTAGAAGCAACAACGCGGTGGTCAATTTGTTGTTCTTGTTCAAGTTGAAGCCAAGGGACCAAGTTAGAATTGTGCTCGCGGTCGGTCGTTAGTACAATATCTCCTTTTTCCCATGGCAAACCATGTGCTACCTGATTTAACGAATGAGTTGCGTTACGAGTAAAGACAATTTCTTTTTGGGTTTCAGCCCCGAGAAAGTTTTGCAGTTTCGAACGTGCTTGTCCAGTTGCTTGAGATATTTTAGAACCATAGCGATGAACTGACCTGCCGCCACATCCTGGTGTTTTTGAATAATAGTCATGAATTGTTGAAATAACAGAATCTGGTTTCAACGTTACACACGCATTGTCAAGATATGCTGGTGCATCCTCCTCCCTCAATGTCGGAAAGTCTTTTCGTAATTTTGTTAAATCCATCACCATGCCTCCTCATCAGAAAGAAAATCAAGAGCAGGTGCATTCACTCCACAGTGTGGGCAGATATATCGGTTTGGAGCATTAGTTGAACAGATTTCACATGTTGAACCAATGAGGTTCTTACCAGAACACCCTTCTTCGAGACATGGAACTGTAATTACACCATCTTCGTTGCGAACAATATTCACTACCCCCTCGCATTCTGGGCATTGTGACTCATTCCCATTGCCAGTAGATTGTAGTCCATCTAACTCTAGTTTCGCATTGATAGCTGCGCGTGTTTTGACTTCAGCACCTGTACCTAACATCCGTTGTGGATACCAAATTAGGGCCATGAATAGAGGGATAGAGATAATGCCTGAAAGAAGATGTGTGGTGAATGCACCGATTCGCTCTGCCCCCCTTTCTGCAACAAAATGAGCCCCTGACCATGCGGAAAGAGTAATCAGAACAAACCATAGTGTGAGAATAAAACCCCAGCCGCGTAGTGAATGCTCCGCCATTTCAATTTCCATCAACCTAACATCTTCATGGACATGGTATTCTTCAACATGGTAATCTCGTGTTTCAGCGACAGCTCGACCGAAATAATAGGTGAAGAACATGACAACTAGCGTTGCTAATGTACCCTCCATCATTCCTCCAAGGGTTGCACCAACCGGGAAATCAGCCTGTTGTTTGTGGAAGAGTATTTGCGCAATAACAGAAACATTCCAAAAAAACAGTAAAGAGAGTGCATGGATTCGCATGATGGGGAACAACCGCCAAATTTGCATCGCAAACCATCCCCAAAAAACCAGTGAAAGGAGCATTTGGAAGTAGGCGAGCCCATGTATTGAATTTAAGCCATCAAGGCCAATTTTTCTTGCATCTCCACCACTCAAAATTTCCGGTGAAACCGAGCCCAATAAAAATGCTATAACCCCTACGCCGAGCGTAATCCAATATTCAGTGGGCCATTCTCGTAATGCTAATTTTGATTGGAAACGTAATTCAACTTGGAGAGTATCTAGAGGCTTGGCAATGGCATGAATTTCTGAAAATTCAAAGAAGGGTTCCATCTCCCGCAATCTGAAAGGAAGAACTTGATGGTCTTTATCAGCCATTACATCGACTTGTAATGGTGCTGAGTCCCCTTCGCTCATACCATACCGTAGCGGCTCTACCTTTGAGTTCTTTCGCCATATTATTCTCGTTAATGTGAGAACATGCAAGGGGTGAGCGTTAAACGGTGATGCTAAGTCGGCGGGTTACAAGCCGAGATCGCATAGCCTGGTATTGCGCGCGACTGGAAATCGCGTGTCCTTGTGGCACGAGAGTTCAAATCTCTCTCTCGGCGCCTCAATTTGGCACAACCGAAGGTCAAATGTCATTGATAATCGATACATTTTGCAGTTTTTCACATATCGTTGAAAGAGCCACCGGCGAGAATTGAACTCGCGACCTCCTCATTACCAATGAGGTGCTATACCGCTAAGCCACGGTGGCAGTAAAGATGGCGACCAGCATTTGTATTATAACCGCTTCGCGTGACACTTGAAGTCGCAAAAAGGGCCTTTGTAGGATAACGACACCCTCAAAGGCTATAAGGCGATTTTAACAAATAATGTTTTGGAGAAGGCAACTTCTCTGGATGGGATAATATGGGGCGAGAGCACGAAAATAAAACGGAGATGCGTCGGCAAGTTCGCGAACTTCAGAGCCAAGTAGATGAATTAAAAGACCTCGTTAACACGCTATTGAGTGTTATCTGCGAGGAACCTGATGGTGTACATAGTGGTGCTGCACCTACAATTCCAGGTCAACCGGCGAACAATTATTGCATGTAATTATCCCTTAATTACTGCTAGTGGATTCAATCGCACGACTGGTCGCGCCAATCCAGCATTGTCAGTTAATTGAATCACATCATCGACGTCTTTGTATGCATTTGGTGCTTCTTCTGACAATACGTTTGGTGTCGAAGCATGGACTCGAATTCCTCGGTTTTCAAGTTCTAATTTCAACGCCTTCCCATCGATGGTTTGCTTTGCCTTACTTCGAGAAAGGGCTCTACCTGCGCCATGGCAAGATGAACCAAAGGCAATATTTTGCCCTATTTTTGGGCCCGCCATCACCCATGAACCTGTACCCATATCACCCGGGATAAGGACCGGTTGGCCCTTTTTATGATTCGAATTTTGCATCTCGGGACTGTCACCACTAAATGCTCGTGTTGCTCCTTTCCTGTGTACGCAACATGTGCATCCTTTTCCATCAATTCGATGTACTTCGACTTTAGCAATATTATGTGCAACATCGTATAATGTCGAGGCTTCCCCATCAACACCCAGTTCCAATTTGAGTACTTCTCTCAAGCGATGTGCAAGGGCGCTCCGATTGGCAAAAGCAAAATTCGCAGCTGCATTCATTGCATCAAAGTAGGCTCGACCTTCATTTGAATGAAAGGGTGCTGAGGCTAATTGTCTGTCAGCAATTTCATACCCCCATTCTTCATCAACCCAAATATCACCCTGCTGTTTGTATCGTCGTTCAAGACTTCTTACATGGTCGCTGCATACCTGATGTCCCAAACCACGTGAACCTGAATGAATCATTGCGACAAGTTGGCCATCATACAATCCCCATTGTTCAGCAGTAGCATGATCGACAGTCTTTCCGACAGTTTGTAATTCCAAAAAGTGATTTCCACTCCCAAGTGTCCCTAATGCTCGAAGACCGCGTTCCTTTGCGCGTAGAGATATCTCTGCATTCTCGGTGTTCAATTTCCCATTTGATTCAAGATGCTTCAAATCTTCATCATAACCGAATCCCAATTCGACTGCAGCAGATGCACCACCGTGGATTAAATTGTCAAGGTCAGACATTGAAATTCCGAGTCCACCTTTGCCAGATGCACCTGCAGGTATCCGGCCTGCTAATCGCCCGGCGAGTTTTTTGAGATTAGGAATATCTTTCTCTGTTGCATCAAGGGCCAGCATTCGAACACCACAATTGATGTCAAAACCAACACCTCCTGGCGAGATTGCTCCACCCAAGTCACCATTTTCGGTATCCGTAGCAACGACTCCACCGATAGGCAGACCGTATCCAAAATGCCAGTCAGCCATCCCCCACGCTTCACCAACGATTCCAGGAAGACTCGCCGCATTGATGAGTTGTTCAGGGCCTCGATCGTCAGCATGTTTTTTGAGATGGTTTTCATCAGTGACTAACCGTGCATCTACTTTCATTCTACCATGGGCTTTGATTCGCATCGTACCATCTCCTTCATCGGAGAGATATCTACGCCAATCATCGGCCATAGATGATGGTCGAGTTATTCACCTTTGAGCATTGTTCTCGGTTTCGGCAAAAAAATACCCATAGGTTTCAAGGTGTATCGCTCGGTCGGCGAGTTGTTACCTTGGGGAGGATGAGTCATATGGGATTACCACCGATTAATTTGGCCGTATTCCAGAACGAGGGATATGTTCGAAAGCAATGTCGGATTACAGAACTTTGGTTTTGGACTACTGACCCATCTCGTGATACATGCGGAGATACCACAGAAGATGAGTATACATTCATTGGTGCGCCACTTATCGAAGGTTACCCAATGAGGGGAAAAGCACTCAAAGATGCAATGCGTGAGTCATTCCTTAGCTTCTTCGAAAATGTTGAGCATACACGTGTCGACCCATACCCAGTTTTGGCAAGATGGCGAGATGATATTCATTTGACTATTGCATCCATTGCCGATTTTCAACCTCATGTTACCTCGGGGGATGTAGAGCCTCCAGCAAATCCATTGACAATATCCCAGCCTTGTATTCGCTTGACTGATGTTGATGCGGTTGGCCGCTCTGGTCGTCATTTGACTACCTTTGAAATGATGGCCCACCATGTATTCAATCGTCCTGGAGAAGGAAAAATGTACTACTGGATGGAGGAATGCGTCCAATATTGCCATGACTTAATGACCAATACATTCAACATTTCATCGCATGAAATAACCTATGTCGAAAATCCATGGTGCGGTGGCGGTAACGCAGGAGCCGCTGTTGAAGTTATCGTAGGAGGCCTTGAATTGGCGACATTGGTGTTTATGAATCTTGAAGAACATCCTGAAGGTGATATCGAACTCAAAGGTGATAACTACCGTGAAATGCCTCTGCAAATTATCGATACTGGCTATGGGTTGGAACGCTTTTGCTGGGCTGCGGCTGGGACGCCAACTATCTATGAAGCGATTTATCCAGAAACCGTTTCATGGCTCAAAGAAATGGTGGGTTTTGCTTCAATAACATCGCAATGGCCCAACCTTGACCTCGATGCTTTACTCGGTGAAATGAGTCGTTTAAATGGCATCATGAATATCGAGCCAGGTGTTGATGCAGATGAACTTCGAGCGACTTTCTTGAGGCGTTTGAAGGAGCGTGGAATCGATGTTACACCTGAACAATTTTCAGCAGTAACAGAGCCTCTCTCGAAAATTTATGCGATTCCAGACCATCTTCATGCATTGTGTAATATGCTCGGTGATGGATTGGTTCCATCGAATGCTAAAGCCGGATATCTCGCACGCATGCTTGCACGTCGAACCCTGCGACTACGAGATGATTTGGGACTAACCATTTCACTCTCTGAACTTGCACAGCATCATATTTCTGTGAATCTTGGCGGACAGGCGATGAAACAAACTCATGATGGTTTACTAGGGATACTTCAACTTGAAGAAGAACGCTATGGTGAAATGATTCGTAAAGGTGCCAATGTCATTACAACCCAATTCAAAGACCTACCACAGGATACCGAATCTATTCCAGATGAAGTACTCTTTCATCTCAATGATTCACACGGTTTAGCACCTGATATGGTGGTCACACTGGCCAAAAATGCGGGCTGGAATGATGTTCAGATTCGAACTGGTTTCGCTGCAGAAATGGCTGAGCGCCATGCACGAATTGCTAAGCAAGCGGCACAATCTGTTGCAGAGACACCCTTGGTCGAAGTAATTCCACAATTACCAGCCACTGTAGCATTGTACTATGAAGATGTTCAACAAAGAGAGTTTGATGCAAGTGTACTTGCCTGCCTGCCTCTTGTTGGTGATGAAATTCCTACAGGTGCAACACATGGAATCATCCTTGACAAATCTTGTTTTTATCCAGAAGGTGGTGGACAAGAAGGTGATTATGGTCAATTATCAACAGATTCAAATCACCACCGAGTTCTAGACACTCGTAAAGTCGGTGCACATATTTTGCATTTAGTTGACGGGGTTTTTGAAACTGGGGACTTAGTTCGCGGAAGCATCGACTGGAATCGACGTAAGCAGTTGATGGATCATCATACTGCGGTACACATTGTTGGCGGTGCTGCTCGTAGAATCCTTGGACCGCATATCTATCAGGCAGGGGCGAATAAATCTGTAGAGTCTGGTCGCCTTGACATCACACATTTCAGCAGATTAAATCGAGATGATTTAGATGCTATTGAATCGTTAGCAAATGAAGTCTTAGGCCAAGTTCAACGCACTGAAAAAACAGAATTAAACCGTAAAGACGCCGACAAGAAATATGGTTTTGATTTATATCAAGGTGGAGCACCTAAAGGTAATTCAATACGTATCCTTCGGATTGCAGACCACGATATTCAGGCATGCGGTGGAACTCATCACGATGAACCCGGCCAAATTGGCTCGATCCGAATCATTCGTTCTGCCGCTGTCCAAGATGGTGTAGAAAGGCTACATATTGTTGCAGGCCAAGCAGCATTGAATTATGCTCGTAATCAAGATGCTTTGTTGCGTCAAACCAGTGAGATATTTGGAATACCTTCTCACGAATTACCCAATGCTTCTGAAAGATTCTATTCTGAATGGAAAGACCAGAGAAAGAAAATAGAACAACTTGAGGCAGAAATCGTTCGCTTGCGAACTGCCGGCGGAGGTTCAGATTCTACTGAAATTGACGGCGTTCGAATTGTAATCATGGAAGTCACTGGTGATTTGAAGAAAATGACTAAAATGCTCAAGGAACTAACACTTGATTCATCAAAACCAACCTTAGCTGTTCTTGGTTCTCGAGAAGGCGGTGGGAAATTAATGATTGCCGTCACAGAAAATACCACTGCAAGTGAACGCTATGATGCGGTAACCTTGCTTCGTGAAATCGCGCCTCACATCAAAGGTGGCGGTGGTGGTCGCCCAACTCTCGCACAAGGTGGTGGCACACATCCAGAAGGTCTTGATGATGCACTTGATGCTGCACGAAAGACCGTTGGTGCTTAACCTTAGTAATTCTAAAACCTCACCAAGATTTAGATTCCCCTATTATGGGTAAAAGTTGCCGTTCAAAGTGTTCGTAAGGCCTCTTTGTCAAAATATGAAACAGCTACTGCTCTCGCATTCTCTGGTGAAAACCATTTGACTTCAGATATTTCCTCGGTTTGCAAATTCAAGTTTGAAATATCACCATTCCATTGTGAGCGATACGTGAATGAAACAAATGATATACCTTCATCAGTGAATATTTTTTGTGTGATTAGTGGCTCATTTTGTTCCAATACGATGGTCAAACCAATCTCCTCTAGTGTTTCTCTAACACAGCCAATACTTGGATGTTCATCATGGTCCATGTAACCACCTGGTAATGTCCAAAATCCTCGGAAGTGACCTCGCTCGACCTTTCCAAGCAATACCTCTCCAGCATCATTACAAATCATTACCTTTGATACAAGTCGGTGTATCGAGCGATAAATCGCTTCTCTTGCCACTGGATGAACAGAATTATCAGCAATCATCTCATCTTTCCAAGCCCAGTTTTTCGGCCAATCAATATTAGGATAGCCTTTGATAACACGATATACGAGCGTGCCAAATACAATACGAGTCTCTCGAATGAAATTCCACTCAATACCCATTTGTTCTATTTCTTCGGAAGTTGGAAGCCTAAGTTGTGATGATTCTTCCTGTCTGCCTTGAATTGGAATTTGTGGCCCTATTCCGTTTTCATCCACTAGTAACACCTTGCCATCATGCTCAAGGTGAACAACTTCGGCGGGATGCATGAGCCTCGGTTCTCCCCATGTTTCATCAATGCTCGTATTATCAATCCTCGACTAATATGGAGGGGGTATTATTCAAGTACATGTGCCTAATCCCTTGACCATGAACTTTGAGCAGCTCAATACATCGGGATGGGCAAAAACCTATCTTGTAGTAGACGCTGATTCCCAAAAGGCTGCTCTTATTGACCCAGTCTATGATTTCGTGGATATTTATCTTGAGGCATTAAATAAACGAGGCTTAGAACTTGAATATGCCATTGCAACACATACTCATGCTGACCACATCACAGCATGCTATTCCCTGCGTGAACAAACTGGATGTGAGTATGCGATGTGGAAGGATACTGCTAGTTTGAAAGTCTCACATTATCTCGATGATGGTGAAATTCTAATGCTTGGATCAACTCCACTCAAAATACACTATGCGCCAGGCCATACCAGCGATCATGTACTCCTCGAATCCCCCACCTGCTTGTTTACTGGTGATTTCCTATTTACTGGCCAAGGGGGGGTAGGCCGAGATGATTTGCCAAGTGGTCGTGTGAAATCTCACTGGGAATCACTAAAAATATTGGATTCACTTGATGGAGAACTTGATGTTTGTACAGGCCACGACGCGCCGGATACAGCAATGCAAAATCTTGAATGGAACCGCAATAACAATCCAGTTCTCGGCATGACTTCCTTCGACGAATTTGAGGCATGGCAAAGCAAAATCACCGCAAGTTTGGGCTCGGTTTCCAAAATAAAAACAGCACTTCCGGCTAATCTTTTTGCGGAAATTCCTGAATCAATTCCTTGGATGGAATAGAAAATACTACTCTTTAAAGCGGGTTGTCAGGGATTTTCCCTCGATTTTCACTCGATGGAAGTTCTTGAAGGTCTGCAAAACTGAGTTGCTCAATCGGTGAGTCATTTATATTGTTAAGACGCTCTTTCATTACCATTCTAACATGGAATTCGATACGCCCCTTGCTTCGAGTTAAGTCGTATGAGAGAGGATTGAGCAATTCTATGACTTGAGCTCCAAATTCATCTCGAACAAAAGACCCCCTCCATATTGAGTAGCCCCATCGGAAAGCGATTCCAACTACAGCAGCACCATACAATAGTGTGAGGACAGTAAGGGCAAATAATACTGCATTACCATCCCTCGCTTCATCGAGTAAATTCCGTGCAATCAAAAATAATAATCCAATTCCAACCACTGGTTTTAGAATACTTTCAAGCCATTGGTCAACCGGAACCAACCGACCCTTTGAAGGGTCGACAAAAACCAAATCAGATTCAAATGCGGCATTGAGTACACCTAAGGCTCCGAGCAAGACAATGTACAGACCTGTAGAAAACATTATTTCGATGCCCCAAGAATCAAATTCAAAGGTCCAGTGAACCATTAGCCATGCAAAAAGACCCAAGAAAGCGCCTTGCGGGACATGGTTGAAGTGAATGACATGTTGAGAGAACTCATTCATTTTTGCCTTATCTTCAGACAATCCTCGATGAGGTTTAGGAATATGAATAATCTGCCAATGCATAATTTGTTCAATAGCCTTCAGGCCACGAACAAGAATCTCTTTACGAATAAAAACATATTCAATTACCAACAAAACTGGAAAACCAATCAATATTACCGGCAGTGCCATAATCACTGCCAATGGGAAGATGATAATTGCAGGTAGTAGCAGAAAGTGTGATACTGTCAAGGGGTGGAAAAGATCTGCTTCGATGAGTCGTTGATGACTAGGGCGAATGTGTAGGCTTCTCGCAACATCATCCAAAGTGGCGCGAAATGGAGCAACTTGACGACCAGCATCAATTATCTGCAAGACCGTATTTCGATACTGAGATGCTTCATGTCCAACTCCAATAAACAATCTCCACCCCAAGCGCATAGGCAAGGCAAGTATCAACGGTATTGACAGCAAACTTGCAGCCCATATCAATGTACTCGAATCAACTGTGGTCACGTGTATCAACTTGCCCACACCGGGGGAGTGTTTCAAACATCGGGTTGTTAACCACTATTTGGCTAAGGTTGATGGCCTTGATGAGGACACCACTGTTCATGGCGAGAATTGCTGTTACTGACGGTATGGCCCAAGATGCAGTAGCATTGTTGGAACAAGCAGGGCATGAAGTTGTTCTTGACTTCATAGAACCAGATGCATTATTGGCTGGAGCACTTTCGGATTTTGATGCAATTATTGTGCGCAGTGCAACAAAACTCTCACGTGAGATTATCGAACAATCCGGTGACAGGTTGAAAGTAATTGGGCGTGCAGGTGTTGGTGTTGACAATATTGACCTTGTTGCAGCAGCCGATGCAGGAATTCCTGTAGTAAATGCACCTAGAGCATCGACTCAGTCAGTCATCGAATTAACCATTGGTCATTTACTCGCTTGCCTTCGCCATATACCGCGTGCTGACCGTGGAATGCGCCAAGATAAATGGGAAAAAAAGGCAATGAAAGGTACTGAACTGTTCGGTAAAAATCTCGGCTTGATAGGTTTTGGTCGTATCGCACAGGGAGTTGGTTCCATTGCCCAATTATTTGGAATGGAGATTCATACATACGACCCTTATCTGCCTTCAAAAGTGGCAAAAGACCAAAACACAACATTGCATAAAAAAGTTGACACCTTGTTTCAAACATGTACTCACATTTCGATTCACTGCAATTACAATGATGAAACCCACCATTTAGTGAATGCAGAACGAATTGCTCTCATGCCTGGGAAATCTTTCGATGGCATTGCATGCGGTAATCATATTGTCAATTGTGCTAGGGGTGGCATCATTGATGAGAAGGCACTATTGGCTGCTCTCGAATCAGGAGAACTTTCTTCTGCTGCCTTAGATGTTTTTGAGCAAGAACCCGTACCTGCGGGAAACAAACTCGTTCAACATCCTCATTTTCATGGTACACCACATATTGGGGCAGCAACTCTTGAGGCACAAGCCCGGGTGGGTCGTGACATTGCACTTGCCGTCATGACAGTACTTGATGGTGGACAAGCCGAAACAACAGTCAATTCACATTTACTAAAGTAACACTTTCACCTTTTTCTCCGTGTGGGTCACATGAAACATAGATGACCAGACGCGAAGAAATGAGGTTATGCGTAATTTATCACGCCCCTCCCGCAAAAATAGCCACTTTTTTTCACAACCACTTGAAGACGTCCCTAAAGAGTTCAAACCATTTGAAAAATTGGTGTATCTAACCCCTACACTGGAGATTCATGTGAGTGAAGAATACATCAACTTCAAACACCGTGGGCAATATTTTGAAGATATGTCGGGGGGTAATGCGCTCACACAAAGTGCATCTTCGAAGAAAGAGCGCATTTTAGTTCATTGTGACCTTGATGCTTTTTTTGCAGCCGTTGAAATTCTTCATCATGACCTAGACCCAGATAAGCCTCTCATCATTGGTTCAGATCCACAAGGCGGTAGAGGACGTGGTATTGTTTCGACATGTAATTATGCAGCAAGAGCATTTGGAATACGCTCTGCCATGCCTGTGAGTGAAGCATGGCGTCGATGCCCAGGGCATCCGTTCGGACCTGGCCATTACATACGGGGTAGCCGTGGTCTTTACAGCCGTGCTTCACGACAAGTAATGAAAATACTCAAAGAGCCTGCGGAATTTTTTGAAAAGGCAAGTATTGATGAAGCATATTTGGATGTCACTGAACATGTTGGAGGCGATTGGGATGCTGCATATGCGCTATGTCGCACCCTCCAAGATTCGATAGAGAGAAGTGTAGGCCTTACCGCATCATTCGGAATCGCACCAACCAGAATCCTCGCAAAAATGTCGAGTGAAGTCAACAAGCCAAAAGGAATTTTCCGAATCTTGCCCGACGAGATTGGTGACTTTTTTGAAGGCCGTTCCTTAAGGGATGTTCCAGGAATTGGCCCCAAAAGGGCGACTCAACTCGCTGAATGGGGTTTTGTTACGGTCGATGAGGCCTATGTCCTCGGAGAACTAGCCTTAGGACGGATGGCAGGTGAACGATTTGCAGCATGGCTAATACGGGTTGTCGATGGAACCACAAGTTCCGAAGTAAGTCAGCTACGTAGTCGCAAATCCATCGGTAAAGAGCATACATTTTCAACCGACCAAACTGACCATGAAGCAGTTCTTGATGTACTACGTTCACTTACCCAACGAGTGCTGAGTCGGTCGAGAGATATGGGGATTTCAGGAAGATTAGCAGAAGTGAAAATTCGCTATACTGATTTCGAAACGCATACACATGGGCGTTCAATACCAGTCGCTATGGATGAGCCGGATGTTTTTCTTCGATTGGCTGAGTATCTCTTCGCTACTAATGTTCAAGACCATAGGGGATTACGCCTCATCGGTTTTCGACTTGGACAACTGGATATGCCACCAACTAGGCAAGCAATGCTTCTTCTCAGTGAAGAAGAGTAATCATTCCAAATGGTGCATTCTGGTAAGAATTGCCGTGAAGTCATGTAGTTCTTCAGGAATTTCAATGCCAGATACTGGCTGGTTCAGAGAAATTCCTTGTTCCTTCTTCGAATTCCAAGTATCTCCATTGAATGACTGAATTTCAGGAGAAAGATTTCGCAATCTATCGCCTTCAACAGTACCCACTTCGACCGATGAATCCGCAGGAGCAGGGAAGGAATCTACTTCAACTGCAGACCTTCCATAAATGCTCTGAGAGATGTGGTGGGTAAAGAATGGGCATACTGGTGTGAATGCTGACATAAAGTCACGCACAATTCGGTGAAGAGTCCATGAAGCGGCCATATCATCATCATAAAGGCGTGATTTTACCATTTCTAAATAATGGCTTGGAAGCACTCCAGTTCCAAAAGTCTTGAGTGCTTGTGTAGCGGTATAGATGTCGAGGTTCTGCCAAGCGGACTGAACCGTATCCATCGTTGCATTGAATTCTGCTAAGATCCATTTATCTTCAATAGCCAAATTTTCTGGGACCGTTTCAAGATCTTCGGGAATTTGAAATTGAGAAGCAAATCTCGCCACATTGAACAATTTAGTTAGTACTCCGAAATATTTCTTTTCAATTTCCTCGGGGTTGATGTGGAAGTCATCACCGACTTGGGCATCACAGGCTTTCCAAAGTCGAAAACACTCACTGCCAATCTTGTTTGCACGAAGGCTAACTGTCTTTTCAGGACCTTTTACCTTCCAAGAACCAGTTCGACCACCAGCCCCACATTCCAGTACCGAATCAGCATCGATACCATTCCCAAGAGATTTGCTCATTTTTCGGCCCCATGGGTCCATCCCTAACCCATCAATCCAAACATGCTTGAAGCCTGGTTTGTCGAGTAATAGGTTTGATTTGAGAAGCGTATAATACAACCAAGTTCGAACAATTTCCTTACCTTGCGGTCTAAGTGCGGTTGGGAAGGCTTTCTCGAAAACTTCTGGTTGGTTTAGGTAGCCACTGACAAAGAGATTGGAATTTGATGAATCCATCCAAGTATCGAATACCTTCTCCTCGCCAACAAGTGTTCCAAGTTCTGATTTCATCGATTCAAATGAACCAAGTTCTTCTCTAGTTTCTCTTGACAAAACCTGGCTCCCCTTTGGTGGAGATTGGCACCAAGGCTGAACATATGTCCCGGTAGGGGGGACGATAATTTTAGTCCCATCCTCACTGTACCAAATTGGAATTTCAGTGTGGTACCAACGACGTCGAGAGATTGGCCAATCGATACTGATGTTGTCCATCCAATCTAGTAAGAATTGCTTGTTCCGAGGGGGGTGGAATTCAATTTCCTCGATATGCTCACGCATTCGGTCTTGGGCATGAGTTTGTTGCACATACCATTCTTTTAGTAAAATAATTTCAACAGGGTTTTTCCCCCGCTCCGAAACTGGGATTTCCTGCTCACGTTCTACAACGCTAACCAATTTTCCGTGTTCTTCAAGATGTTCAATAGCCGCATTTCGTGCCTCATAAACCTTCATCCCCGCAAAAGGTCCAGCCAATTCTGTGAGTTTCCCATCCAAATTGATGGCTTGGAATGGAGTGAGGCCAAGTTCCCGGAATACTGCAACGTCATTTTGATCTCCAAATGAACAAACCATCAAAACTCCAGAACCAAAATCAGATTTCACCGAAGCATGTGTTTTGATTTCCACAGAAGTACTACGCCCTTCAACAGGTAGCGGCAGTTGAATTGTTTTGCCAACTAAATGCGTATATCGTGAATCATCTGGATGGACTACGACCACTCCGCATGCACAAATTAACTCAGGTCTTGTCGTCGAAATGACAATTTCACTGCCGTCATCACATGTCCATCTAACATCGACTAGTCGAGTTTTTCGTGAAAGTCGTTCCACTTCAGCGTCTGCAATGGTAGTTCCTTCAACCGGGTCGTAGATATTTGGCCGCAAATCCTCTATGATTGCACCCTTTTTGAATAGTTCAATGAAAATTGACTGTGTTACAGTGCGATAGGCAGGTGAATCGGTAAGGTATTCACGTTCATAATCACACGAAAGACCAACTCTGCGGGCAGTTTTCCGCATGGCTTGAGTAAATGCTTCAATGGTTTCTTCACAGAGTTTCAAAAATTCTGCGCGGTCATACGTTTTCATCTTCCGTTTGGTATTCTTCTCAACAGTGAATTCAATATTGATACCGTTCCTATCAACCCCCCATGGGAAATACACTTCCTTGCCAAGAAGGCGTTGCGAACGAGCGATGACATCGATCATTGAATATTGAGCAACAGCGCCAATATGCCAAGTTCCTGAGGGATATGGTGGCGGAGTGTCGATTACGAATATTTCTTTGCCGCTATCGGGGTTAAAGGCGTATCTTTTGGAATAAGATACAGAATCTTCCGAGTGGGCTTCTTGGATGCGCTTTTCAAGGTCGATTGACCATCGTTTATCGTTTAGTACAGGGGCTGGCATGTGCCTCACCTGGCCCCACACACATGAACGGTGCGGGTCCAAACAGCGCTGTGACGCTTCACCTTTGAAACCAACGGACAAACAATGATGGTAGGTAACATGCCAACAGCCTACTTCTTTGCCCAAACTATCGGTAAACATTTGAAGCCCCTTCACCCACAAGCAATTGGGGGAGTTATTAGTGGCCGATGAGCATCAAAATGAAAACACTCCTAAAGCAGTATCAACAGGTTCTGATTCTTCAGTGAAAGAATCTATCAGTTCACGTTTATCAGGTCTACGTCGTTCAAGTGCTTCTCGGTTACAGACTAGTGCCATAGATATGTCAGATCGTGTTCAGGATTTCGATTCTAAAAGAGCAATTGATGCGGTTCTAGATGCTCCAGTTCGATTTAAACGAGAATGGCAAAAAACAGGAGCTATTGGCGCAATTACTAGATTTCCTTTAGCCACCGTCGTACTATTTTTGCTAATGACCGCATTTTTCGTGAGCCATTCTGGTTTTTTTGATTTGTATTTCACTCAATTTGATGATGACCCCAATGAGACTGATTTGAACGTCAATGGAGACCTTGAAGTCTATTTGCCGGCTGGAAGTGAAGTTGGCGAATTACTCGATTTGGTTGAAAGAGATTGGTCAACGAATGTCATGGTTATTTACATTACTTTGGAAGGTGGTAATTTTGTTCAGGATAACATTACAGATGTGAGAATTCTTCAAGAGATTAGTTATGTTGAAAATCTAATTAATCCCTGTATATCTTCATTTTCCTGTGAAAACCCAAATAATGCTTCTGACAGATTGGAAGATGATGTAATTTATCTTCTTTCAATTTCTACTGTACTCAAGGAAGTGAACTCGAGTGCCCCACGTATTCGTGAAGCATTCATAACTGAACTTGGGCAACTTGGTTGTAGCGTAATCCAAGATGATTGTCCGACAGCCGTAGCAGCAAGCGAACTCAATGATTTCCTAGCACTTACCGATGAACAATTTGGCGGTGGTTATGAAATCCCTTCTGAAAACACAACCAATCTCATCGTAAACGAGATGTATGATGATAATGGAAATCCAACGCCGGGTCTAAACAAATTAGCGAGAGATATTTCTTGTGGCAGTGCAGATTGTACATTTGAAGGGGAACAAAATGTCCCTGATGGGACACTTGACCGTGCGATAATGGCTATTTCAGTAAGGACTTCAGATAATGTCACTGCAAAGCAAATCATCCGAGATACCAACATAATTTTGGATGGAATGAAAAATTTTGAACGACCATGCGTCTACCAACCGAACGGACAACCAGATACTTCGGAGGGATTGTGTGTTTGGGGTGCTGAGGAAGAACTATCCGAAGAACAACGAGGAAGAAATGTGAGAGCTTTTGGTCTCAACATGACTCTAACAGGGCCGGTCCCCATTACCAATGCAGTTACCGAGAGAACATTTGACATGTTTTGGAATATTTTTCCACTCGCAATTGTCCTTGTTGCACTTGGCCTTTTTATCTTCCACTGTGATGTTTTACAAACTGGTATCACGGGTATACGTCCTCTTCAAGGCCTAAAAGTGGTGATTATCGCTGGACTTCCTACTTTATGTGCAGTATTTTGGACGTTGGGGATAATTGGATGGATAAACTATGAAGTCACTATGACTGTTATAATTGTCGGGCCAATCTTACTTGCTCTTGGTGTATCATATGGTTTGCACATTACCAATCGTTATGCTGAAGAGGGTGGGACGAAAAAGGAAAAAATCCGTGGCGCCCTCTCATCTACTGGTAAAGCAGTATTTTTGTCAGCAGTTACGACAGTTATCGGTTTTATATCTCTAGTTTTCACTCCAATGACTCCGATTCAAACAGTTGGAATAGCCCTGTCGGGAGGAATTGTTGTCGTTTATATTCTCACGATGTTCATGGTACCAAACTTAACACTATTACTCGATTTGCGAAAACCCAAACATCCACCGCTCAAATTGTTTGTACATATTGTCGATGTTCCAATGAAATACAATCGAGCAGTTATCGGTTTTTTTGTAATGCTAATTATTATTTCTGCAACCTATGGTCAGGCGAATGTCAAAGAAAACATCGATATGTTGGAAATGGCACCATGGGACGAGCCATCAGTCCAAGCGATGAAAACCTATAGTGGAGATTTTAATTCTGGTCAATTAGGAATGATTTTGGTACAGGCCAATCTCACAGGCGACACCTCCATTGAAGTCTCCCAGCAAGACCCTGCTGAAAATCTGAGGCAAATCGATACCCTAGAGGGACTATTGAATGCTGTACCTGACACATCAGCAGTTTCGATTGTGTTTTTAATGAAATCTTCTGGTATCGCACCAACAATTGAATGCTCAGGTTGTAGTGATTTTGTCCAAAATATGCCATTATTGCCCCAAGATATCAAGGATACTGCCACAGTCTTACTTGACAGTTCGGTATCAGGAGGGGCATCGTTCTGGGATCTATTGACCTCTCCCGATGCTTACGGTCTTCCCGCATCTCGCCAAAGCGAAGTTTTTCTTTTGAATGTATTTTATTCTTCAATTACTGATGAAACACGTGGCATCTTTATCAGCGAAAATTTCGATCGAAGTTTGATATTAGTTGATATGCCTTATCTCCCTGTTGCAGACACTATCGCGAGTGTTGATGCAATAGACCAGTTGACTGGGACATTTAGTGGAACTGAACCTGGAGATTATGCAACAAAATTAACCGGAGTTGCACCAACAACAATCGAAGTTAACGAACTAATTGTCGGGTCACAATGGACTTCACTTGGATTTGCTGTTATTCTTACACTTATCACCCTCGCCATTGTGTTTAAAGACATAAAATATTCATTGCTAACAACCTCGCCGGTTATTGCAACTGTTGCGCTTCAATGGTTGGTAATGTGGAGGATGGATGTCGACCTTTCTCTTGTTACGGTTATGATTGGTTCGATTTTAGTTGGTGTTGGAGTTGACTTTTCGATTCACATATCCAACCGTATACGCGAATTGGGCGGAGGACTTGAAGCAATTAGAATCGCTTCGATTGGAACTGGAATGTCGCTGTTCGAAGCCGCAGTTGTAACCAGTTTAGGAATGTATACTGCATATCAAATTCCAATTGTAGCAATTGCACCATTTATCACAGTAATTTTGATTTTACTTTGGGTGGCGGCTGCCAGTGCACTTATTCTCTTACCTGCAATTTTCGTTACTCTTGAGAAGGCTGGAATGGGGGCGGTTGGTGGCCGTTCTGCGATGGTCAAACGATTAGGCCTCGGAAAGAAAAAGGCCATCGATGTAGATGTTCTTGATGCTGCATTGGCCGATGATGTCATTGATGCTTGGTGAGCAACAATACAAAGAAGCCCCTACTCATGGGTCGTTCATGGTAAACTATTGGCTCATGAAATCAGAACCTCACGTCTATCCCTTTGAACAACTTGTCATTGATGGTTCTACACATTGGGATGGCGTGCGAAATTATCAGGCACGTAACATGATGCGTGATGATATGAAAATGGGAGACCTTGTATTGTTCTATCATTCAAATTTCAAGCCACCACATGTCGCAGGTGTGGCGCGAATTTGCAAAGAAGGATACCCTGACCACACCGCTCAAGACACGAATTCTAAATATTTCGACCCTAAAGCAACACCAGAGAATCCAAGATGGATGATGGTTGATATTGAAGCAATCAAGGCCTTCAAAAATATTGTTCCTCTTGAAGATGTAAAAAACAATCCCGCTTGCGAAAACATGCTGCTTGTTAGAAAGGGCCAACGTCTATCAGTACAGCCCGTTGAAGAATCGAATTTCGATGTCATTTTGGCAATGGGTGGCATCTTGCGACATCAAATTGAGTAATGTCAAACTTCAAATGCGTTTTTAGATAGCGAAGAGTGGTTGCCATGTCCGATGAACAGATTCCAGTTGCTGCTCGGGCATCAAATATCGAGTATGCGATACGAGATGTTGTGGTTCCAGCAAATGCTTTGGAGGCACAAGGTCACACTATTTTGAAACTGAATATAGGCGACCCGATAGCGTATCCTGGTCTGCCGACTCCCGAACATATGATCGAAGCATATGTCAAAGCCCTTCGCGATGGCAAAAATGGATATTCACCCTCTTATGGTTTACCTGAATTGCGCAGTGCAATTGCCAAGGATGAGCAAAGAAAAGGTTGGGATGCAAAAGAATCGGATATTTATGTCTGCCATGGGGTTACTGAAGCCTTGCAAATTCTATTTGCATCTGTTCTTTCAGATGGTGATAAAGTCCTTGCACCTGGCCCACATTACCCACCTTACATGGCTTATCCACAAATGTATGGTGCGGAAACCATTGAGTACAAACTCAGACCTAATGATGGATGGAAAATCGATTTGGAAGACATCGAATCAAAAATGGATGCATCAGTTCGTCTCCTAGTTCTGATTAATCCCAATAATCCCTGTGGTAGTGTGGCTGGAAAACAGGAAATTGAACAAGTTCTTTCGATAGCTAAAAAATGGCCTAACTGCATGATTATTGCTGATGAAATATATGATGGCCTTGATTTTACTGGTATGCATAAAAGTGTGGCAAGCCTCTCGAAAGATGTCCCAGTATTCACATTCAATGGTGTTTCTAAGGTCTATTACGCCCCAGGGTGGAGAATTGGATATATGGCAATTCATGACCCAACAAATCGTTTGTTACATGTCCGAGACGGGATTGAACGAATGCTACGGTCGCGATTATGTGCTTCTACACCAGCGCAACTCGGCTATCTAGCTGGTTTAGAATCAGACCGTTCATGGATGCAAAATTATTCCGAAAAAGTGGTTCGTCAACGTGATATTTGCGTTCAAAGAATATCTGAAATAGAGGGATTGGAGGTTCAATCCTCTGGTGGTGCATTCTACATGTTTGTCCGTCTAACTGATGAAAAATGGGCAGAAGACGACAAAAAATTTGTCCTTAAACTCTTGCATGAAGAGCATGTTCTAGTAGTTCATGGCAGTGGATTTTCACCAACTCTCGGCAAGGGCCATTTCCGTTTAGTTTATCTTCCGGATGTGGAAGTTCTCAACGATGCCTTTGACCGTATAGAGGCATTTTTGATTCGACATCGCATAAATTCATGAATACTGTCGGCGATGCTTTGATGGCATAGTGTACTATCGAGTAAACATGGGCAAGAGCGGCGTGAGACTCCGTGTGTTGATTTTGTCAACCGTTTTTGCATATTTTTTCATACAACCAGCCTCTGCAAACCAAATTGCCGAAGTAAGTGAATTCAAATTGGAGTACTTTTTGCCAATGCTAATCGCTTTTGCTATTGCCATACCTGCATGGAGATGGTTTATTCCGAATCAGTTGGTGAATCTCCAAGTTGCCTTTGAAATCGATGATGATTTGTATGAAGTTCATAAAATCACAGGTAGTTTCGCAGATGCGCGTAATCTTCTGAAACAAGGTTCTGTCGGTTATGGTATTGGCCTATACATGATGGGAATGACAGGGATTTTGATTCTAATAATTGAATTGTTGATTGACCCTGGGATATTTTTCAAACCGGATTTAGTTGTTGCAAGTATTATGATTGTTATTCCAGTATTGATATCTCCTTGGGAATCACTAAACACACAATTACTTGGAATGAGTAGTAATAAATTAAAGGCTAGGAAATTAACAAGTTTTTTGAGAAGAATCATCACTCTCTCATTGCTAATTGGTGCTACAATTGCCACACTATTGTATGGTATTCAAAGTAGCCCAGACAACACCTTGTCACCTATCTGGCTTGCTGCAGGAATGCTCACATTCATGTCTCCAACTATTTTGGCATACGGAAGGATCATGGGTGCTTCTTGGAACATGCTTATCATCAACAAATGGCGTACTGCAAATGGTAGGCCGAATCCGATTGATCCTTACAAGCCAAAATTCTTCAATAGATTATTTTCACTCGTTCTTGTGCTATTTTTAATCACAATGCCGATAACAGCATTGAATGGAATTGTGACAGTGTTTTACGTTTTATTTAACAAACCAAGTAATGCTACAGAGGTTCTAAATTTTGGTGGAATAATAGGTCACTCTATCTATGAAAGGATTGATTTGATTTCCGAATTACTCTTCCATTGGCAATTTATTAAAGCACTACCTCAATTTTTATCCTTGTATTTATCACTGAATATTGCAATCGTAGGGTTGGCGTTTATTTTTGAATTAACTCGAAACTTGATATTAGGTGGGCAATCCTTTGGTGGACTCTTTGGCGTTACTTTAGATTCACCACGTGAAATTCGTACCGAAGTGAAAGCGCAAGCACGTCAACTAACGTTTGCATTCGCCGGATTTTCAGGATACACAGTACTTCTCTTAGTACTCGTATGTTACAAGGAGTTTGGAGATTTAATGCCCTTCACTGATATGCTTGAAAGCAAGGGATTTGATGAGGGAAATCGGTTATTGACTACATGGATGTTTATTGCCTTCGGCCAAGCTATCTTTTTGTTCACATGGCTACTTTCGATTATGCGATACTCACCCCTGCTGAAATTGCGTTTCGATTTGAATCCAGACGAGCGTCGTGAAGGTGCTGTAAAATTTGCTGGCGGAGACTGGATGAGAGAACTTGTTGATGATGCTGCAATACGGGAAGACCTAGATGGATTGATACAATTCCAACGCCGCTCTATCGAGGGAGATTCTGCTCTTGTCCGGCATGAAAAAGCACGCGCACATATGTGGGAACTTGCTCTTCGTGGTTTGTGGCCAAAAGCGATAGAGGAGGCTCGTAAAGTTCTTGCACAGGCTGGAGGAGATGACGATGTTGCTCGAATGGTTGTGGCAGTAGGTCATATGGCTTCTCGCCGTTTAGATGCCGCACGTGAAGCACTCCATGGATTGCAGCAACCTGAAGGTTATGATGAACCAGAACTATTGGCTTTCGTTTGCGAGTGGCTTGATCCATGGCAAGGTACGGTCACCGAAGATGATTTTTGGGATTGGGAGAACAATTCTTGTATCGACCATCTGCAAACGCTTATGCGAATGTTACGTGGATGGCAACCTTCTCCAAATGATGATTCAATACACAATGACCGATTAACTCGAGTTGCTCAACTTTCAATGATTTCACTCATGCGTGCGCAACGAAAACACGACGAGGCACTCGAACTTTCTTTGAAACTCATTCGTGATGAACCTACAGGTGTCCGGCCTCGTATTGCGGCATCACTTTGTCTCATTGACAAAGGTGATTGGCACAGTGCTCGTTCAATTTTGACCGAATTAAAGGAAAGTGACCCTCAGGACCCGCGTGTTTTAGCGTTAAGCAGTATTTTGGGTCAAGTGGTTGATGAGGAAGAGATGGAAGTCGCTCTTGCTGTTGGAGAAGGTAGGAAATTGAAGAAATGGATAAACTCTGCACCAGTCAATGCAATTGCTGGCTTGATGGTTCGCGGCGGTATGGATGAAGCCATCAATGCGAATGTTCTCATTGCATCTCATGAAGCAACTCGAAGAGGTATGCCGCCAATCTATAGGCCCAGTGCATTGAAAACAATATTCCATCTTCTTGTTTTGATGCCAACATGGATTGTTCTAGGAATCTATATTTCTCATGAAATTGGGCAAGTTCAGGGTCTTATAGTCGTAATTACTTTGTTTATGATTCAGTTTGGAGCAAAGAGATTTTCACGCCAACAGCGTCGTGTAGTACGTCATCGTGACCAAAAAGCACTGATCGCATATTCTAAGCGAATGAAGAGGTTCAAGGTTCAACCGGAAAGGGGAAACATCCCTGTGGGAACACATCTTTTACTTTCAGGAATGCTCGTGACGGTTAACGGTGTTGTACTCGATGTTGGATTGCCTGGATGGATGACTGTCCGATTGCCTCGCGATTCAGAAAAATCGGTTAAGGCTCGGTTGAGAAGGCAGGCCAAATCTATGTCGAAATCCCGCCCGCCTCGTTTGCAACCTCTAGGCGAAGGTTGGTGGTTGAAGCGGCCAAAGGAGGAGGGTGCAGATACGCCTGTACTTGAGAGATTGATAGGTACAGTTGCATATAAGGGGCGGCAGCAATATGTCCAAAAGAAATCCGGAAAATCATCTCCACGTCCCAGTAGTTCGACTCCATCGTCTCGTCCAGTATCTGATATCAATTTGGGGCGTAGGGGAATTCCAACAAACACTCGAGTTTCTGAGCGTTCTCAGAGATTACAATCAACTGTTTCAAACCGAAATGTTGGAAGCAAAATACCAGGGCGTAATGTTCGACCCTCAAATCTACGAAAGAGTAGCAATAATGAAGATGACGATTTCAGTTCTTTTAAGTGACCATGAATTGGCTACAATGACTTCAAAGACCGACTTCACAAACGATGTTTATGCAGCGTGTTCGAGGAACTTGGTCCCCCAGTCAATCCACTCTTTCAAAAGCACAATCTGTGCTTGATGCTACAGCCGCAAGTGGCGATTTATATCGCAATGGATTGGGTATGATTGCTTCTGAAAATATTGTATCTCCAATGGTTCAGAAAATTGTTGCAAGTGACCTTCATGGAAGATATGCTGAAGGCCTTCCTGGTAAACGATACTATCAGGGATGTGATGATTTTGATACAATTGAAAGTCTTGGAATACAGTTGGCTCAAAAGGTGTTCAAGGCTCCATTTGCCAATATTCAATCGACATCAGGAACAGTTTCTAATATTGGCGCCTTGAAGGCACTTGCAAAACCAGGGGATAAAATTACAGCAGTTTCTACAGCAGATGGAGGTCATATTTCTCATGCTCGAATGGGAGCAGTTGGACTCCGTGACCTCGATTTATCGACTTACCCTTGGGATGTAGAGCGCATGGAGCCCGATGTTGAGGGGGCATGTTCGCTCATCCGAAATACCGAGCCCAAAGTCGCTCTCGTTGGCCAATCTGTATTTTTGTTTCCAACTCCTTTGCGTGAAATTGCTGATGCCGCCCATGAAGTAGGTGCTTCAGTAATGTATGATGGGGCCCACGTACTCGGATTAATTGCAGGTGGTTGTTTTCAAGACCCCCTTCGTGAAGGGGCAGATATTGTGACAGGGTCATCCCACAAAACATTCCCAGGACCTCAAGGAGGATTTCTCTTGTCGTCAAGTGAAGATACCTCATTCCAACGCAAATTAAACACGGCTATTTTCCCAGGCGTATGTTCGTCTTACCACTTACATCATGTTGCTGGTAAAGTGGTTGCTTTGGCCGAATTTGAGGAATATGGAGTTGCGTATGCTCAAGATATTATCAAGAATGCTCAATCCTTTGCCTCTGCTTTGGCAGCAGAAGGCTTTGATGTTCTTGCAGAATCTAGGGGATATACAGCCTCTCATCAGGTTTTGACTCGACATGGCGAAACTGATTCGGGAGCTGGGGCAAAGGCTGCACTACTGCTTGAAGAATCAGGAATAATTACCAATATGAATATGCTTCCTGGAGATACTAAGGCATTAACGCCATCAGGATTACGACTTGGAGTCCAAGAATTGACTCGTGTTGGAATGGGGACACTTGAAATGCAAGAAGTGGCAAAATTATATGCTCGTGTTTTACTTCATCAGGAAGACCCCAAAGTAGTCAGGAAAGATGTAGTTCAACTAAAGTCTGATTTCCAAATAATTAGGTATTGTTTTAATGAAGAAAACGCAAATGGTTACCCCTTCTGAGGCGAAAGAATGGATGATTCAGAGAATTTTGATGCATCATCAGCGAGATTGTATACATCGATTCAAAATGAATTTTCCTGTGCTAATGATGGGTCAATTCGCGACTCTGCTGGACAATCTTGGTACATTTGGAGGATGGTGGATTTTCAGCGCTGGTGGCACGCATTTGAAAATATTGCAGAGGTTCCACTTGGACGGAAATTGATGAATGCCGCTGCTGACCAAGAAGAATTTCTTTTTGAGCAATCATCATTTTTCAACACGGGGAGGTGGATGAAAAAAACACGCCTAAAATCATCTATTTCAAAACGCTGGGATGTTATGGGTTGGGGTCGATATGAAATTTCATCGCACTCCATTTACTCTCACCTTCTTGCCCCTTTATGCAGTGGTTTTGCATTGGCTGCAGTTGAAGGTTTGAACTCTGAGCGAAAAAAGGTCCAATGGCGTCAATTATCTAATGTTCAAATCAAATTGGAATTAGAAAAGGATAGCCGCTCTATTTCTCAGGCACCTCATCCTCCACAGTTTCCGTGGGATTCAAACGCAAACCCCCCACTATTAATCGAGCCAAATGCTGTCAAAATTGATTTTCAGAAGGTAGAGCATGGATGGACTCATTCGGGGGAAAGGACATGCTTTTTGCCATCAGGACTCTTTCAAAGACTTTTTGATTATGTAAGAATGCAAGGGCTTGTTCTCCGTCCAGATATTCTGGCTGCTTGGGAACTTCCAAAAGATGCTGATTTTTCTACATGGGTCCCCCTAATACTCTCCTCACTCGCAGTCGATGAAGTCATATCTCAAAGCGAGCGACCAATTTACATTCAAGATATTGATAGTTGGAAGCAATTGACGGATGTTTATCTTAGGCCATTTGGTTTTGGTACATTTCATAATATAATTTCACTCGATGAGCAAGGAGGCGTTGAGTTTGAAATTCCGTCATCTCCCAATCTCCCTTTCACGGTAGGATTTCTTTCATCTTTTTGGCAACGGGGTTTTGGGAGAAAACCAATGGTTAAATTAGAGAAAAAGAATCAACATTGGCATCTTCAAATCACCTCATTTCTCTCATATTCAGCCTGATTTTTCCATTGATTAAGTGTTCTGATTCATATCCATGTGCTAAACATCGATAGTTAAGGACTATAACCGAAACACTAAGTCGGAGATTCTGCACAGATGTGCACGGTGTTCAAAATGTCTCTAAGTCACAATCAAATGGCCTATGCTGCAATCATCTCTACATTGATTTTTGGTTCGCTTTTTGTTGGTTTTTCCGGCTTATTCCAAACAAGTGAAGGAATTGGTGGATTCGAAAGTGCCGCAGAAGAAGACTTGATTGGCTCAGGAACTGGAGTGTCTGATGCAGTAGACACGGACGGAGACGGATTATCGGATATACTTGAGAATACACAATATGGAACAGACCCTGATCTCCCTGATACTGATTTCGATGGGATGAGCGATGGTTGGGAAGTCGCCCATGGTCTAAACCCAAATGATAATGGAGAATCCGATGATCTCCTTCAAGACCCTTCACAAATTGAGGACACTGATGATGCGAGTATAGAAAACGAAACAGATTCATGGCCTGACCCTGAACAAGGTCCAAACGGCGACCCAGACCATGATGGACTTACAAATAAGGCTGAAGAGGAACTTGGAACTGACCCTCAACGCTCAGACACAGATAACGATGGACTTAATGACCGGTGGGAATCCATTTATTCGCATTCAGTCCAAACACCTGGCGGAGATGTGACTCTATTCAATCCACTAAACGGCAATTGGGATTGCTTACTACTCGACCAAGCAATGGAGGATACTCTGTCAACATTCTATGATTCGGATGAGGCGTTACCATCTTGGGATGAACTTGCCAACCCTGAGGGCTCACATTCTTGCGATATGGTACTCGATACCGATGAAGATGGTCTTCCAAATTTCCAAGAAGAACTTTATGGCACAAATCCAACAACTCGGGATTCCGATATGGATTTGCTTGACGATATTGTAGAAATTGGAAATCTCACAGCAACCTTACTTACAGGAGTTGGTGAAAATTGTAATGTCCCTCTTCTTGACCCAATTACTCGTGAATCCCCATTTGCCGGTGTTGACCCCTCGTGGTTCTTGATGGATATGGATGGGGATGGATTCCTCAACGGCCCATCGGATTGGGACACCGACGGCGATGGAATGCCAGATGGTTTCGAATTTTGTTACTCAAATTCGGCCGACCACCCTTCTAAACAAATCACTCCAACAATTCTTTCGAGCCACACATTGAATCCTTCTAATGCCTCTGATGGCTATGGAGATTGGGACGAAGACGGATTGAATAATTTTGAAGAATACCAAGTTGCAAATCTGTTTGGTCCAACCAATTTCACTTCACCTTGGCGCCTCGACACCGACCTTGATGGAATGCCAGATGGTTGGGAATCTACCAATGGCCTTCATCCACGTGATGGTGCTAACGGAGATGTCGACCCAGACCATGATGGCTGGGATGTTGACGGAGATGGTGGAGTCTTTTACAGCACTCTTGAATCAACAACAATTGTCATTGGAATTGATGTTTTGAAAGACCAATGGGTAGAAGCCAATGCAACAGTTGCTCGTGGGCAGATTACGTTGGCAGGTGGTCAAAAGCAAACCATTGCTATGATTGCACCGGTTTCCGGCTATGTCTATCAAATCGATGTCAGTATTGGGCAAGCAGTAGAATCGAGATTATTCCAATGGATGGAAATTGTAGAACCGGAAGAACAATTCACAAACCTCATGGAATACAACGCTCGAGACCAAGATGGTGATGGAATCGCGGAAGGTCGTTCGACTGACCCACTTAATCCTGATACTGACGGTGATGGCCTATTGGACGGAATTGAAGTCATGGGCTGGGAAATATTGGTCGTTAACAACGGTGTAATCAAAACATGGGTCACATCAGATCCAGGTTTGTACGATACCGATGAAGATGGTCTTTCAGACTATGATGAATTTGCAAATGTTTGTGCAAGTGGTTCAAATGCATCGAATCCAGATACAGATGGAGATGGGGAACTCGACCAAATAGAGGCATTGACTGGATATTCTTGGGAAGGTATTGCATATTTCACGAGCCCATGCATGTTTGATACCGACAATGATGGCCTTGAAGATGGTGAAGAAGTCATTGCTGGTAAAGATAATTTCCTAACCCATGCAAATAATTCCGATACTGATAATGACAGCTTAGTCGATGGTAACGAAGTTCTGTTTGTCCCACGCCCATTCCAAGACCCTACTAATCCACTCCTCAATGATACCGATTCAGATGGTATGCTAGATGGTTGGGAAATGCAGGTCAAATCTGCTGAAGATAATACTAACTCGCATAGTTTGTGGGTTGCAACATCTTCATGGCAGAGACCTGGTTGTGTATCTTCCCAAAACAACGATTGTAGCATGGAAGCGGGAGGCTATGTTTGGCAGAATAACCTAGGTGGTTTCGTCAATGAAAAGAAGTTCAGCGTATCGGAAATGAACCTTACCGGATTTGTAGTCCCGTTGAACGATTGGTGTAATTGTAATGGCCGTTGGGCCTTAGACCCTGCACTTGACTCTCTCAAAGATGATACTTTTGACATAGACAATGATTCTCTTGCAAACGGTGCTGAAGCACCTGATAAGTGGAATACAAACCCTGTTGATGATGATACCGACAATGATGGCCTCCCTGATGGATGGGAAGTCTATTACTCAGGGCTCGCTCTCGAAAATGGTCTGGTCGATAATGGGACCATTGATGCCTACGGTGCTCGTGGTGTGATGGACCCTTCTATGCCGGACAGCGATTTGGATGGAATAATGGATGGGGAAGAAGACCCTGATGATGATGGATTGAATCGTTCAGGACTGATAAAGAAGTACTGTTCTGGATATAATGATACATCTAACTCTGATTGCAATATTGACCCTGACACTCCTGACGGAAAGAAATTCTACGATAACCTCGAGAATTATACAAATCTTGAGGAAAAGCAAAATGGAACTAATCCAATTACCAACGATACAGATGGTGATGGTTGGAATGACGGTCCAGAAGTTTATTATCAAGATCATGACGATGATGGTATGGCAACAGGTTGGGAATATCACTTCCAGTTTGACCCTGATGACCCTGCTGATCGTATGATTGACACTGATGGTGATGGACACGTCAATTTCTGTGAATTCAAATGGGATACTAACCCAAGAAACCCTACCAGTTTCCCTGGCCAAGGTGAATTGTGCGACCCATTTGCACAATGATTTGGCTCCTAAATCATGCATATTGTCCGAACATTGATGTTTGGTTGTTGCAGAGATGAATACATGGGGGAACCAAGAAGATGGGTAATGTTCGCACTCTTGTGCTTGCTCATTCCACTCTACCAAGCCCCTCTTGTTCAAGCTGTACCAAATCGCAATTCACCTGATTTGACTTTTTTCCAACAGGATGGAATGTCATTTAACGAGACGTTGTATTTGAATGGCAGTTCTGATTTCCCCTTGACCGATTCTGAATGGCTTTTAGTTCTTCATAGTTCTAATAACTCACTTGTACAGTTGGATTCTGGCAAACTAACCAGTGTGACAGCAGTTAGTGAAGATAGGTGGGATTGGGAACTTGAACTGAACATTTCGTCCTATGACTGCACTTGTGAACTAATTATCACCGATTTCAAACCCAATCACCCGATTCAAGTTTCAAGAATTGTATATCTTGGTTCTCAAAATCATCATCCTTTTATTCTCCCGTTCCATCCTCCCTTTTTACTCCTTTCAGATCACGATATTGAACTTGAAATACCTGTGATTTCTCCACAACAAACCAGTTCGGAGGTATTTGTGAACTTGGGAGTATGTTCTGCTCCTGATGGAATCTGTCTTGGTGAAATGGTAGACTTTTCCAATTTCAATTTGAGTTCCAACACTCAGTCCTTGCAACTTTTATTCGAGCAGGACAATCTTGACCTTGATGACGGATATTGGCTTTTCAACATCACCGTAGTCGATTCCCTCTTACGCTCTTCGAATACAGAATATTTTCTCTTGCTCATTGATCAAAACATTCCGCAAGTAACTTTGGCATGTGATCTTGATTCTATCGCTGTTTCTGGAGATTTAACTGAAACTAATTCAAGCGTTAATACAGTCAAAGAAAATTCACCAATTTCCTTTTCAGCATCAGTAGAGGATGGATATTTGGGTGGCGAGAATGTCCTTACTTGGACATTACTTCTACCGGACGGCTCACGTCGCCCTTTGACATCCGATGAGAGAGTATCGGATACACTGATTTCATTGAATCCAGATGTACCAGGTACTTGGGTTGTGGAATTATTAGTTCGAGACACTGTTGGCTGGTTAGTCCATTCTTCAGTTCAATTTGAAGTTGAGAATCTAGCACCAGTCATCCAATTAGAATTGGACACATTTGTATTAACTGAAGGTTCAATCGTCACACTAACTTCGGGAGATGTATGGGAACTCAACAGCAGCAAAACCTCTGATACAATCAATGATGATTCAGATTTACTTCACACATGGTATGTGAATGGCAATACTTTGGTTACTGGAAAATCCACCTTACAATCGTCAGATTTTTCTGAAACAGGTACTTACGATGTTCGTTTGGTTGTACAAGACAATGATGGAGCAAGCAGTGAAATTTCATTCCAAGTACATATTTCAGATGTAGCCACATCGAATACAATGAGTACACAGGCACTAATGCTCTCAGGTTCAGTGGTAATTATTGCTATTATTCTCATTGGATTCTTGGTTAATACATCTAGAAAACATGCAAATCAAACCGTTGTTCCTAAATGGGTTGCCAAAGAATCAGCGAAGGATTCCGAAGATTAGAAATTTGAAATTGTATTGTTCAATGCAATTATTGAATACTGTCGAACTACTCGCATTGACATGAACGAAGCCGCGCTTAGGAACATTGGCCCGATGCCAGTGGAAATTTCGCATGACGAATTCAAAGCTAGACAGCAACGCTTGACATCACAGTTGCGACCGGAAGATGTCTTAATTCTGTGTGCTGCAGAAGAATCTACGCATTCCAATGATGTACACTACCCTTTTCGAACAATGAGCGATATGTTGTATTTTGTGGGCTGGAGTGAGCCTGAGGCAATCTTTGTTCTTCGTTGCGTTGATGGTTCTTGGGTATCTACTCTTTTTGTTCAACCCAAAGACACCCTAAAAGAAATCTGGGAAGGTCGAAGGCCAGGTGTTGAAGGGGCATTAGAGAATTGGCCAATTGATGAGGCACATTCCAAAGACGACTGGACAAATCTATTATCTTCATATATCGAGAAATCGCATCGAATTTTATTGCGAACAGGAGTTCGTGAGGATGTCGATGAATTCATCCGAGAGGCAATTGACCGACGGGATAGATCACGGCAGCATTTTGGAACAGGGCCAGTTTCTCTTGAAGATCCCAGTTCAAGAATTTCTGAACTTCGTTTACGGAAATCTCCCGCTGAAATTGAACAGATGAGATTTGCCTCAGATGTGAGTAGTTATGCCCACGTCGCTGCAATGCGCCATTCACGTCCTGGTCGAATGGAATACCAATTCCAATCTACGATAGAGGGATTTTTTGTATATGCTGGTACATCTGGCTGGGCCTACCCCTCAATAGTTGGGTGTGGTGATAATGCAACTGTATTACACTACAAGGAAAATAATGATGTGTGTGAGGATGGTGAAATAATTTTAATCGATGCAGGGGCAGAATTCCGCGGATATGCTGCTGATATTACCCGCTCTTGGCCTATTAATGGAAAGTTTAGTGATGCACAAAAAGAAATTTACCAACTCGTATTGGATGCACAGTATGCTGCAATTGATTGTTGTCGAGTCGGACAAGAATATACCGCACCACATGAGGCTGCTCGCAAAGTTCTTGCAGAAGGCTTGATTGAATTGGGAATTATTGAACAAACTCTCGAAGAAGCATTGGACCCGGAAACAGGCGACCTGCGAAAATGGTATATGCATAATACGAGCCATTGGATAGGGCTCGATGTTCATGATGTTGGAATCTACAAACCGAATGGTAAGCCACGCCTACTTGAAGAGGGTATGTGCTTGACTGTGGAGCCAGGACTATATTTTGGTGCTTGGCGACCCGATGTTGATTGCCCTAAGCGGTATGCGAATCTAGGAATTAGGATTGAAGATGATGTACTGGTTACTTCAGGAGAACCAGATGTTCTCACTTCAGCTTGTCCAAAAACTGTCGAAGAACTTGAATCCATAACCGGAAATGCATTTTGAGATGGTACTATGAACTGGTTTTCTATTTTGGAACGTCAGGCCTTGTGGCGTCCCGAAACCGCTGAACAGTTTCGTCTATCGGAGCATGACGCTGTAGAATTGTACACGAATGCCCCCATTCACCAACTGATGAATGCTGCGCATCAAAGGCGCAATGCAATGCATGATTCTACTAAGGTCACCTATCTTATCGATAGGAATATCAATTACACTAATATCTGCACAATTAATTGCCAATTTTGTTCTTTTTATCGACCTCCAGGTCATGATGAAATATATACACAAACCACTGAACAGATATCAGAGCGTATGAAGGAATTAGAAGATATTGAAGGTGTTCGAATATTGATGCAGGGCGGTGTAAACCCGGAGTTACCATTTGAATGGTATGAGGAGTTAATCCGAGAACTTCGAAGGCTACATCCTAGTATTGCTCTTGATTGCTTTAGTCCAATTGAAATTGAAGGTATTGCCGAGGTCAGTAAACTTTCAACACTTGAAGTATTACTTCGATTACAAAATGCTGGCATGCATGGCTTGCCAGGTGGGGGTGCTGAAATGTTAGTAGATGAAGTTAGAAAGGATGTCTCTCCGAAAAAAGGTGCACCAGATAATTGGCTTCGTGTAATGGAAGAGGCACAATCGCTTGGTTTGACGACTAGTGCCACAAATGTAATTGGTTTCGGTGAATCCTTGGCACAAAGAGTGCAGCACATGAGCCGCATTAGGGAATTACAAGACCGTTCACTAAAGCAATTCTCTTGCGGTTTCACATCTTTTATCGCCTGGCCTGTTCAATTGGAAGTCAACAGTTTTGGACGTCGTAATCGTGGTCAAAACAAAATTCAGTTAGGGGCTGGTTCCACAGAATATTTGCGCCATGTGGCTGTTTCACGCCTATTTCTTGACAGTATCCCAAACATTCAATCTTCTTGGCCAACAATGGGTATTAAGATTGCTCAGATGGCATTATTTGGTGGAGCGAATGATATTGGCTCGACAATGATGGAAGAAAATGTAGTTTCTGCTTCAGGTACCGACAAATTAAGTGCCTCGGAGCAAGAATTACAAACTGTTATCCTCCGAGCAGGATTTATTCCTCAAAGACGAGACAGTGATTATGTATTCCTTGATACCCCCTTGAAAGGAAGTTCCCTAGACGAACTTCAATCTCCACCACCTATGCAATATTGAACACAGTTCAATCTAATGAGTCATGATGTGGCGTTGTAGTAGACGACCCAAATTTCCGCGTGAATATTTCGCTGACCATTACCAACTCCGTCGGATGGAACATATTCCTGTCCATTGTACAATCCACGATATGTGAGATGATTTACTCCCCCGTTCATATCGCTCCAACCAGTAATATCGAAAGTCCATTGCTTGACATCTTGGCCAGCACACCATCCTGCACGTCCATATGGCCACGAACCGAATTGATTAGCGACAACTCCATTGCTCACTTCATTTTCACATCCCTCGCTAGAGTGAACGATTGGATGCCATTCATAGGTCGTAAATCCATTTAATGAATAATGATGTTGATGGTCACAAAATTCGGCACAGTTTGCATTATCCTTTCCAAATCCATGGCCAGTAATAGTGGCGACAATTTCGACCTTGTCTGCCCAAGATGGAACTGTGAAATTTAGGTCGCGTGTATACTTTGATAGATCATTATAGGTGCCATCAAATTGACCACCGGTAAAGGCAAAGTCAGCACTTTGACCACGAAGTCCACTGCCCCAGTTACTTAGAAGGAAAGTTACCGTTAGGTCTCCCTTATTCGCTCCTCGATATTTGAATGTTCGATTATCATCATTTTCAAGCATAAAAAGATAGGGTGAAATATCGGTTAACCATTTGCCTTCACGCCCATATGTCGTAATCCATCGCATGTATTCAGTACCACATGCAGATGCATTATCACGGTCACAGATTCGTAAATTTGCTTCATAGTCCCATTCATGGCAACCTCCATAAGAACCATCGGATTTTTGGTGTCGATTCGTACGATCATCACACGCATGTTCATGATAGACTTCCAATGTATCATAATCAGTTAGGTTACTTGGAAATACAGCAGTTGTAGTTGTAGTATGACCACCTTGCCATCCACCAATATGGCGATAAAAATCTAGCACAGATATTTCTTCTATGCCTGTGTCAGAGCGCCGAATCTCGACAGGGAACTCAGCATTCCATTGATGTGGCTCGTGGATGAGGTGTTTGGGGTCATTATTCGATGAGGTCCATGCGTAAAGCGAACCAGTTTCCCGAGCCATTTGGAATCGGTCGATACCCATATACAGTGGTGAATTAAAGTTCGAAATCATTTGCCCTAATCCTCCGGAAATACTGTTTGCTCGCTGGTCAATGTAGTGAATCCGCCCATCCCATTCATCTTCTTCACTTGGATTAAGGGCATTCTCAACAGCCGCTTTTCGATTGACTATGTCAGTATGATAAGTAGAATCGAATGAGCCAAAAAACAGATGCACATTATCAGGAAGACCACGAATAAATGGGCCAGGACTTTGGCCCCATGTTGCTGAATTTGAATTACCACCTGAATCAGTGTACTTGAACAAAAAGAAATAGACATCATATCCAGTCCATTCCTGTTGGAAATAGAATGTTCCATCCAATGTTGGAACCGAGAAATGTGGTACTATTTGCATGGGGCCAGTTAGTGTGGAACCACTATTCCAACTGATTGGAGTTTGCACAATTGCACAACCCTCTGAATCAATGGTCCACCTTTCGGGTGAATTAGGACAAATATCGACATTGGCAAACACCCCATCATCATCTAAATCTGCACATCCCATTGCATTGACAACTAGCCCTAGAGGAGTACCAGGGCATTGGTCTTCGAAATCATTTACTCCATCAGAGTCAGTATCTCTTTCAATAGCAGCGCATCCAACCTCATCGACTTGTGAGGCATTGTGCGGTGTTCGCGGGCATTCATCGAGAATATGCCCAGTAGCATTCACATCAAATACTCCATCGTTGTCATCATCATCGTCCTCAAGTTCATCCGAACAACCATCATCATCGTAGTCAGAAATATCATTTCGCACCCAATTAGTCACTCCCTTCGGACAGGAATCAACTTCATCGAATAATCCATCATTATCATCATCCAAATCCTCGTCTAAATCCGAGCATCCATCTCCGTCCCAATCACTGAATGAACTGGAAGCCCAATTCAAAAGCCCCTTTGGACACGAATCTAAATCATCTAATACCCCGTCATTATCATCATCTAAATCCTCATCCGCATCATGGCACCCATCGGTATCATAATCGGCATCTGGTGTGCTAATCCATCCAAAGGAGGTGGGACATAGGTCGAAGTCATCCACGACTCCATCATTATCGTCGTCGAGATCTTCTTCAAGGTCGTGACATCCATCGTTGTCTTGATCACTTGCAACAGTAGAACCCCATCCATCCGATTCTCCATGGCCATTTGGGCATCGGTCATTCACATCTAAAATGCCATCACCATCGGAGTCACCACCTGAATTTTCAAGGACAACTTGTGTTGAGAAGGTATCACTTTTCGGGTCAAATTCTCCACATTCTACCACGGTTTCAATAGTAATAGATTCAGATATTTCGGAAAAATCAAGCAGAACTTTCCATGTACCATCGTCAAGAACATTTGCTGATTTACTCTGTCCAAAGCCATAATTCACCGCCAAGGAACAAGTTGAAAGCGAATTATGTGCAACACTTCCCTCAAACCAGATAATTGAGGGTTCCTCGAGAGGGATAATCACAGGAGCCGAAAGTACTGGAGCATCTTCTATCGGAGGAATGATGGTGATAGTATGAAAAAGAACATTGGGTTGAGGTTCAACAAATATAGCACCATTGGTGGGAACGAATTTCACTTGTAATGCATAATCTCCGAGTTCCTCCGGAATAAAACTCAACTGAAATCCAAGTGGATTAGATTCCCATTCATAGGATTCAAACAGTGATATTTTTGGAGTAATTATCGTAGGTTCAGCAGTCCAATCATCTCCTTCACTATCCACAATGATAGAGAAAACTACAGAAGTTCCATCGAGCATCTTAGTATCAGGATTAACACCCCATTCGACAGATAGTTGAACTGTTTTTACAAGGTCCTCACTGTCAAGAGTTTCATCTTCATTTACTTCAACTCCTCCGAAACAACCCGATAATAGTAAAATGCCGGTGAGGAGGAAAGCAGCCAAAGAACGCCTGTGCATGAATAATAGAGAATGAAACCAAGACTTGAATGTGTTGCCGAAATCAAACGGAATCAGATTCTGTTCTTCCATCATTTGTAGGAAGTACAACAATGTTTGAACTTTCCCGCGGGTGACTAACTGCCAATGGCCGAACCCACAATAATGGCCCACCTTTTGGACGCTGAATACTCACAATAATTTCCCAATGTATTCGGATTAATTCAGTAGAGACGGTTCCGGGCCAACTTAATTTAGGTGCTTCGAGAAGTATTTCACCATCATTGACATCACTTCGACCACCAAATTCCATGACGCGCATTGGCCTGAGAAAGAGACCCCCCTGGACTTCTTGGTGCTCCATTGGGGCTTCTTCCCCGCCCCCGGTTCCATCATCGAGACCTATTTCCCAATGATGTGGCAATTCTGTGGTCAAGCCAGGTGGTGGCTGCATTGATTGACCTCTTTCCAATGCCCGAAACAATTCTTCTCTGGCAGGTGGAAGCGCCCCCACTCTCCATGTGATTTGAATACCACTCCAATCATCGCGTATTACGGGGAAATCTATCCTGATTTTCAATGGTTCTCCGGCAGAAGGTTGTCCAATAATTTCTATTATTGGAGGTTCTGGGGATGATTTGAGAAAGTTTCTCTGCTGAATCAAATCGGCTAGATTTGCTCCCACACGTAATGCTAATGGCGAGAAAAGAAGAGGAACTATGACTATGGCCAATAGTGGATAATCGAGTAATCCAATGCGAATAGTTCCAGTTCCAATACCAGGAATTCCGAAAGAACTCAAAATTGGTTCAACAAATAAATATCCAAGAGCAACTAAGAGAACAATCACGGTTTTAGAGATATAATTTCTCACTACGGAATGAATTGGATTTGGAGTTAGATACCACCCTCTACGTTGCTTTTTAACGATTAGTGGAGGTTTTGAATTTTCAAGATGATGACACTCTCTTCTTAATTCTGTATCGTCGATGAGTTCACCATCGAGTAAATATCGCTGCTCAATAAGCCAATTTTCTTCATCACCAAGTCGGAAACTTGGGGCATGTTCAACCAAGATTTCCATCAATTCTTCCTTGCTCCCATTTCCTACATCAAGTTCCTTCACGGCTATTGGTAGTTTTGATGGAATGAACCGATAGGATTCAAAAGGCGGAAAACGAATACGCTGTTCAAGTTGTAATTTAGAAATATTATCACAACCTATCGAAAAATGAGTCTTGTTCCCGCTTTGAGTGCTAACATACGAAAAGCTGGAACTTTCTTGACTAGGGCCATACCGAGAGGTACCGGTTTTTCTATGTCTCCAATTTTGTTGATGAGTTCTAGGACATCAGGACGAGCAAAATTTTCAAAATGCCCGTCTAATTCTTTATCGCTGACATCGCTAACAAGTAAATTCCGTAAGGCTCGGGCCTTGTCTTGATCTTTTTTCATGGAGTTAAAATGTTTAGAAGTAATCTTTTTTAGATTCTTTTCAGAAAGATTATCTTCGGTGATAGCCTTACTCAATGGCTGAAGAATGCCCTTGATTTGTTTGAACCCTGGGCTAATACCTCCACCAGTAGTTGGTTTGGCCATTCCGGCAGCATCACCAAGTAACATGACCCGGTTTCCAACAGATTTCTTCACCATTCCACTTGGAATCGGACCACAAAATCGTGCAATTTCTTTAATTCCTGCGAAACGTTCCCTCCAAAGTGGATGTTGTATCAGGCCTTCATAACATTGCTCAACACTACGACCCTGTAATCGGTCAGGTGTCGACCAAATACCAATTCTATGACTACCAAATCCGGATGGAATTACCCAGGCAAAAAACCCTGGTGCGATTTCTAAACCGCTGTACATATCAAGCCAACGTTCAACTCCTTTGTATCCCAATACCTCTACTTGGAAACCGATCATCATTTCCTTTGGGCGACCCATTTTGAAATAGCGACGAGTCCAACTGTGAGCCCCATCACATCCAATTAGTAATTTGCAGGTCAAATCCACTTCTTTCCCATCAGTATCTACTTTCAACGAAACAATATCCTGAGAAATATTTGCTGAAAGTGGTTGTGAGTTGAGCCAAAGCGACGCTCCCGATTCCATTGCTTGTTGAACAATTCCTTGGTCGAATTTCTTCCTGCAAACGACATAGGTGCGCAATTTTCCATCAGTGCCAACAGGTACAAGAGTTCCATTTGGTCCATGAATACGTGCTCCATCAACTTCCTCCAGCACTGAATCGTAAATACCGACTTCATCCAATGCCTTTGGAGTCACTAAACCAGCGCATTGGAATGGACGTCCGATTTCACTGTGTTCCTCCAGCAATAATACTCGATGTCCAAGAGATGACAAATGGGTCGCTGTTCGACCACCTGTTGGGCCGGCGCCAACGATGATAACATCCCAATCGGCCTCCTTCATGGATGAAGAGAATAGCCGGTCAAACATCAACCTTCGCTCTCTTGTTGCACGAATAGATGTATTCTAACGCTTTGCAAATCTATATCCAATAGATTCATTTTTCTTGAGGTATAGTGTTGAAGAGAATTCTCGTGCCGTCTTTTTCGATATGAAATCATCAAATGGACCGATTTCTCTTTTTTCAATGAGAAGTTTAGCCTCTTCTCGAGTAATTTCCCTCTTGGATACTTCTCTCATAATTTGTATGGAACAACCGGTTGACCCCTCTTCAGGTTGGTAATGTGTTTCAGTTTCGATAATATTGACTTTGTGCGTAGGGCAAACACCCACGACACCTTCGACGATTGTGAAACGGGTAGCATCAGCCGCCGCCTCTCTTGGTGGGAATTCAAATTTGATACGATTATTGTCCCGAACAAGGAATGCCTTGAAGGGCCTACCACGCTTTGATATGAAATCCTCAAGAAGTCCAGATTTTCCATTGGTAAGAATATCTTTTGCCTCCTCAGGCGTGATATGCCTCTTGCACATTTCCTTTGAAACGCCACGGAACTTACAATCATCATGGTCGCAAGCATACATTGTTTGACCGATACGAATAGTCCCATGGTCACAAGCTGGGCATGGGCATATTTCTTCATCTGATGCATCGGATGATGATTCACCCCCTCCAATAAATTCGACTTTTCCTTCATCGCTCAGTTTGACTGATGCGATATAGGGCTCACCAGAACGGTTGAAAAACCCATGTAGGTCATCGATTTGGCGTGATTCCAATAGCCGCTTCGCGGTTGATTGGTCAAACCAACGCCCAGAAGTATCTTTCCAAAACACAAACGAACATCCCTTGTCTCTTCCTTCATTCTTTTCGCATTGATAAGTAAGTGTTGTTTCAACAATTGCTCCCTTACATACTAGACACTGGCCAATAGATGGTTCATTGACATACAATTCAGCACGGTCATGATTTTTTATCCTTTCAACCATTACTGTTGTTTGCTCGATAACTGCATTCATGTAATTTTCTCGAGGCTCCTCACCGCGTTGAACACGAAGAAGTGAAGACTCCATTTCACCAGTCAATTCAGGTGAAGTAATCCATTCCACAGGTATCTTCCTTAGAACATCAATTATTCGAATTCCATGAGCAGTAGCGCTTATGCTTCCTGCCCTAGAGCGCTGAATATATCCTCTGTCGATTAGTTTTTCGATTGTGTCTGCCCGAGTTGCAGGAGTCCCGAGACCCTTATCTTTGATTGCCTCGGCCAATGTTTCATCATCGATTTGCTTACCTGCGTGTTCCATTAATCTTAGAAGTCCTGCCTCCTTTAGTCGGCCTTTTGGCTTAGATTTTTCTTCAGCAAATTCAAAAGATTCGATTGAACCATCACATGGATTACTTGGAAGTACATTCCAACCTTCAGGCAATGATTGTTTCTTCGGACGAACTGCTCTCCAACCCTCGTTTTTGATGGTTCGTGATTCTTTGATGAAATTTTCACCCTCTATCGTTGCAGTTCGTTTTTGCACATCCCATGTTGCTTCAGGGTGCCAAGAGGCAAGGAAGGTTCGAACAATTAAGTCATAGAGGCGTGAGTGATCTCCACTTAAGTTACCATCAGGAATTTTTCCAGTTGGAATAATAGCAAAGTGGTCACTGACTTTTGCATTGTCAAAGTTTCTTCCTGCATTTTTCATACCGTCATCAACGATACGTTTTGAGTGCACATTGTAGTCGTTTTGGGCACCAAGTTGTCTGATTGTTTTGGCAATTTCTTCATGCATATCTTCTGGAAGGTGGCGTGAATCTGTACGTGGATAGGTCGTTAATTTGAACGAATCATACAAATCTTGTGCAATTCCAAGAGTTTTCTTTGCCGACCAACTAAAACTGTTATTCGCTTCACGTTGAAGGCTTGTCAAATCAAAATTGAGCGGTGGTTTTTCCACAGAATCACGTTGTGTTTGTTTCACTGTTGCTGATTTTCCCGAATTGAGCAATTCATTCAATCTATCATGTTCTGTCTGTTCGATAATGCGATGGGACTTGTAATCAGGTTGTTCAGGATCATCGACATGGTTTGAACGTTCCCAGCGACCTTTCCATTCAGCATCCCCCGATTTGAAGACAGCCTCAAGTTGCCAATAAGGCAGTGGGACGTGACCTAACACATTCAATTCATGTTCAACAATCATAGCCAAAGTAGCAGTTTGAACACGCCCGAGTGAAATAGCAACACGTTCATTCTTTTTACGTGGTAAAAATGAATTTGCAACGCGAGAACCATTCATCCCGATAATCCAATCTGCTTCTGAGCGTGAATATGCGGCATCACGGAGCGCTGAGTATTCATCACCATCGAGGCGTCCATCCCATGCTTGTTGAATCGAATCTTTTGTCATTGATTGGAGCCACATTCTAGAATTCTTGACCTTGGATTTTGAATGTTGAAGAATCGTTCTAAATATCAATTCACCCTCTCTTGCTGCGTCACAAGCGTTAACAATTTCAGAGACATCTTTTGATTTGATAAGTTTCGTTATGGCAGCAAGCTGCTTTTTTCCTCGTCCACCTATTGGTTTGTATTCGAATGTTTCAGGAATGTATGGCAAGCGGTCAATAGTTTTCCGCCAATCCTTGAATGCTTCATCGTAGTCATCCATATACTTCAATTGCAATAAGTGGCCTATGGCCCATGTGACAATAATTCCATTGCCTTCCCAATGAGTGTCATTTTTTGATGATGCTCCAAGAACTTGTGCAATATCATTGGCCACACTTGGCTTCTCGGCAACAATAATGACACTCATGATTTTACATGCGACCGACGAGGCTACTTGAACTCTCTTATTTCCAAGGTCTGAGAACAGATACTATAGTATCTGTAGAAATTATAGCCAATATTTTGATGAAAAATCACAGAAAGCCAGAACGTGATTTCCCTTCATTCCACGGCAATTCTGATTGAGGGCCACCACATCCAATACATCCAGGATAACCCGCCTCATGAAGTTCATTGATTGCATTAAACACCTCTTTCCAGCCATCATGAATTGACATTTTTACCCAACGAACATTCGCTTCTGGTTCGTTCATACCGATATATCCAATCAGACTAAGCAAGGGATTATCCCGGCTTCGCTCATAGATGAATACGCCTTCAGTAGTCTGAACTTCAAATGTTGGAAACTGAACTTTCGATGGCTGTTTATCACTAATTTCTAACAGAATGTTCTGCATATCATCTTTAAATTCGGGTGGTAATATGAGATGGATATCATCCCTCCTCAATATGAGACGAGATATTTCTCGAACGACCGGCCAAAGTGGGTCATCCATGCGCATATGTGGTCGTGGAGGGCGGAAGTCTTGAAGGATACCGCTCCGAGGCCATGACATGGGCATAGGTTATCGGGTGTTTGTTCGGCCGATGATTCGAGTCCAAGATTCTGAGAAGGCTCATGCTAGGGCATTACTCATGCTTCGTTTCTTATCTTCAAACCCAATTTCTAGAAGTATTCTTTCGTTACTATATCGTCCTCGGAAAAAGATTCCAATTCAATGTTTTGGCCAAACCTATCAACACCCATTTGGAAATGCTGCAGGCCTCGATAAACGGGCCGAAGGGTTACGTGGATGGGAGGCTATTGGATTATCATTTATTGAGATTGGCGGTATCACTGAACATGAGCAAAAGGGTAATCCAAAGCCTCGTATGTTTAGAGCAACACCCTCACGAGCCTTGATTAATCGAATGGGATTCAATAATCCTGGTTCCCAAAAAGTGGCGCTTAAATTAGAGCAACACTTCGGCAAATTCGGTTCCCCCTCTGTGCCATTATGGGCAAATTTAGGGAAATCAAAAATTACTCCACTTGAGGATGCACCAAATGATTATGCTCAAACTATGGAACGCTTATGGAATTATTGTGATGTTTTTGTCATCAATGTTTCTTCGCCAAATACCCCTAATCTCCGTGAATTACAACATGATGAAGCACTTGAATCAATCATAAAATCTTGCCAACAGGTAAATCAGAACAAGGCTTCTTCATCGAACCTAAAGGTCAAACCATTGCTAATTAAAATCGCTCCTGACCTATCTGATGAGCAATTGGCGGCTGTTGTTAATACTGCTCGTAGAGCGGGTTGTGATGGAATTATTGCGACCAATACTACTGTTGAGCGTCCAGATAATTTTTCTAAATCAGAAGCAAAGATATTTGCTGAAACTGGAGGGCTAAGTGGTGCACCTCTTGCAAAACGTTCGACAGATATGATACACCAAATATATTCAATGACTAAGGGGGAATGGCCTATTGTTGGTGTTGGTGGAATTCAAACAGCGGATGATGCGTGGGAAAAAATTGGAGCGGGTGCTAGCCTTCTTCAAGCCTATAGCGGATTTGTTTTCGAAGGTGCAGGCCTCACCCGCTCAATCATTAATGGTCTTGATAAAAAAATGAAAGAGGAAGGGTACTCTACGCTTCAAGAAGCGATTGGGTTTGCCCATCAATGATAATATTTAGGACTGATAGCATGTTTTCTCGACGCACTCGAATCCTCCTTTTAGGTGCTGCAATAACTGTTGGTCTCTTGGGAGTAATATTGATTGAGGCGCCGGAGCCAACTCGAACCGTTGACGAAGTAATGAGTGAGCCTTCTGAATTCCTCGAACGAGAAATCGCTGTTAGGGGAGAAATCGTCGGTGGAAGTATTAATTCGACAGTGCATGAATTTCATCTTCATGGTTCATCTCATGACTTACTAATCGATTACATTGACGCTTCTGTCTCGAACGGATTAGATGATAATCGCACTGTGTATGCTCAAGGTGTTCTCCGATACATCGATGGTGAATATGTTTTTGAGGCACAGATTATCAAAACATCCTGCCCCTCGAAATATGAAGAAGAAACCCAATCCGCCTGAATTGCTTGAAAGTAGCCAAGGGTTGCGTTCAAATACAGTCGGGTACAGGACATGATGGGATAGGTGGGGAGCTAGGCGTACCCTGTACCACAAATCGTCTTCACGGTGGGCTGAACGCCTTTGGGCGGCGAAAGCGGCTTTTTGGTTTCTGCATGCGGACGTTGATGTCTCGCCCCCACATGACTCGGGTGCTGTGAACTGTTTCCGGAGGGAAACAGGAATTGGATAGCCGGGGGAATAGGTCAGGCCGGGAACGGAGCAGCCCTACTCGGAGCCATGGGTGCTGTGGGGTAACGGGATGGAGGAAGTGTGTGGGTTTAGCTAAGAAGAGCGCACGTCCACCATTGGAATTCCCACCTTGAGGCTTCTACATGGTTCTTCTGAATTTGTATTCCCTTTACCATTTCATACTGTGGTCGACAGCAGGTCGTTTTGTTCTAACCAGTTGGAAAATATTTATTATTCTCAGCATTGGATGGGAACTCTTAGAACTCATACTACCATTCGAATTTGCTGTTGAGGGTTGGGAAAACAAATGCATGGATATTGTCATCAACACCCTAGGATTCTCTATTGGCTGTAGAATGCGATACCATGCCAATGTTGGTCAAATATCGAAAACAATATCACAAAACCAGCCAGGTCCTTGAAAATCAGGGACATTTTCCCAGGGAGAAATTGCCATATCTTTCTCCAATAATTCAGTGAATTGTAATTCATGACTAGTAACCGCTTTAATCTCAACTTCCCTTTCCACCAGTTCAGAATTAACCCAGGATACCTGCGCCGAAAGAATCACTTCTCCTTCATTCCAAGCAATGGACACATGACAATCAATTAGCCACTGCTGGTGAATTTCTGCACGATAAAGGACCTCTTCTAACCACTGAATAAGGAGTAAATCCAATTGTTGCTCATCATTTTCAACCGGTGCTGAAATTTGCCATTGTGAAGAATGCCGCACATGAGAATTAAGAGATTTTTGAGCCGACTGTGAGAGTAGAATGTTTTGCATACCAAGTGTTGCTTCAGTAAATAATCTACTTGGGTTCGAAGCAAATGCTCGCAACCCAATATCTGCAGTAGTTGGCCTTGGCCAAGCACTCATGGAAACACCTCAGCGTTTTGAAACCTGAAGGTTCCA
>JABJFI010000025.1 GCA_018662825.1 Methanobacteriota archaeon
GGATTGCAACAGGTCGGCGCTCCAGTTGGTCATCAACTTTCAGCAAACCCACTCGTCGTCATTCCTGTGCAACTGGAGCCCGCGATACTACCAAGCTATACTATACTCCCTAAGTGTAGAAACACCATAAATCATGACTTGGCTTGCTTACGAGCACGCTTTCGACGGCGCAACTTCTTCTTACGCCATTTCCACCGTTGGTTACCGGTTTTCTTCCAAGCACGTGAGCCTCGCTTCATGGTGAACGAGCATGCCACCAACCATCCATATATGAGAGCATCGGGTTAAACCACTGAACGAGAAAACGAAAAAATGGTGATTTGGCATGAGATGTCCCGAAATATCTGAACACGAAAACCAGTATCGATGTAGATTCAATGTGACGACACTAGCCTTTACATGAGCCGCCCCCTAGCAGAACCATGAGTCTTAGGTGGGTTCCGCACTTGTGGGGCCTTCTAACCCCCGCAGTGACGCTTGCCTCCCTTTGGTTTGGCGGAGTGTGGATGGCGGCAACCCTCATCCTACTGCTTGGCATCTATCCATTCCTTGAGATACTCCTCGGACAATCATCATCATCTGAACCATTGCAAGAAGGACGCGCACACAGCATCATTGCTCATCTTCATGCATGGTGTGTTCCCTTCGTGATTATCGCACTTTTTTGGCGAATATCATTGGATGGTTTGACTGTTTTTACGACCATGGGGTTTCTTTCAGCAGGGCTTTCGAATGGAGCCTCAGGAATTGTTGCAGCGCATGAATTAGGTCATCGGCGACCAAAGTCGTTCAGTTGGCTAAGCGCCCGATTGTCATTATTTTGCGTTCTTTATCTCCATTTCACCACAGAACACAACCATACTCATCATAAACACTGGGCTCGCGATATTGACCCAACTTCTTCTCCTTGGGGTCAAGGCATTTACTACCACTTTTTGCAAACTCTCCCTCGCCAAGTCAAAGGTGCCTACAAAGCACGTCCGGTCGATACACGAAATTCATTGATTGTGGAACTGATTTTTTTGATTGGATTAGGCCTCGCAGGTTTACCGTTCCTTGCTGCTTTCATCGGTCAAGCCGCAGTAGCGATCTATTTGTTGGAGTTTGTCAACTACATTCAACACCACGGTTTACAACGTGGAGGAGAGGAACGACCCAATGCCTCTCATGCATGGGAAAGTCGCCATCGCCTCTCTCGATGGACATTGATGGAACTGCCTTTGCATCCCTCGCATCACCTCAAATCCAGTACTCCGTATGAACGCCTGACTGTTCACGATGAGGCACCACAACTTCCAGCGGGTTACTATGGAATGTTTTGGTTGGCAACCTTACCTCCTTTGTTCGGCAAATTGATGCAGCGGCAACTACACTCAACAGGTGTTTCCAAAACCAATTGATGAAGGCGGACGTACCAGGATTCGAACCCGGGTTTTCGGCTTAGAAGGCCAAAGTGATATCCTACTACACTATACGTCCTTATCTCAAGGGCGGCGCTCACACTTGATGAAGGTTAACCATCAGCGCCGTGCTCAAAGCGGTCTTGCGCATTTATGGCAACGAGTGGGACGACGAACGGTTGTTCGTTTCCATTCATAGCCGCAGGATTTGCATTTCCATTCTCGAACACTCGTCTCTTCAAGCACTGAATCTCGTATTCTTTGCAACAAAGGTGATTCTTTCATAGAGGGAGAAGGGGCAACGGTTTGTGTCAATTCATCATGTTGTGCAGAATGCGCAGTCAAACCTGCTGCGTGAAGGAACTCATGGACAAAAGTGTGATTGTAAAGTCTCTCATCTTCAAGTAAAGCCGGATGCAAGCCAATCGTGACTTCACCTGGGTCGATGCGTAAACGACGACGACGGGCTAATTCATTGGGGCCTTCCTCAAAACGAGTCATACCAAGTCGTTGAGATTCATTCTCAAGCCAAATGAGGTTGATGCGCTCACTTATCCAAGGGCGAAACACTGCATCGGTAACACCCGACAATATTTGCAAAGCATTTACGACCAATTCAGCCGGTAAATGTGGTTGATGCTCAGGGATTGGCGTATTGGCAAGAGAAGTCGGACTGGCCTCTTGCTTGTCGTCCATACACAGCGGTTGGGCTTCACCCTCAAGAAATGTATGAAGTTCCTGTTCGCGAGAAATACTGCCTTGAATCAATAACCACGGGATTTCGCACAGCATTGGTAGAATTTCTTACCACTTCCACAAGGACATTTATCCTTCTTGAAATGACACTTGTAATAGGCTTTTTTCTTCCCACAATGGCATCGGGATTTGAGGTTCGGCGGTAACTTGGAAAAGGCGACCACTTGGCCTGCAATGTTGGTATTTGTTCTTGCGGATTCTCGGCGTTTTTCTTCACGCTCACTCTCTGACATTTCAGCCCACATCCTCTCATCATCTATATCTACAGAACCATCTCTATTGAGGTCCTTTGGATGGTATGAAGGTCGTTTTACACCGCCGCCTTTAGCAGAACCCCTCAATGTCGCCGTGGCCACAGTTTTGGGTGAATCTCGTTGAGAAATTGATGGTGCAGAACCTCGTCTTGATTTTTTATCTGCTTCAAATTGTGCAGAAGCAAGGTCTTCTCGTGCTTGATTCAAAGCATCGACTCCAGCCATCAAATCCTCTTGTGTAATTCCTGCTTCAATGAGGGCATCTTGAGTGATGAAATCAGTCAATCCCAAATCTTCAGCTCTTAATTCAATAAGGGAAAGCAAATCTCCAAGAGCGCCACGAGGTAACAATCGCTTTTCGTCAGCATTCTCTAAATCCGCTTGGATACGACGTAATTCTTTGGCACTGTCCGCACTATTGATTAGTTTTTTGAATTTCTTTACTCTTTTATTCATCTTGTATTCCGAGCGCATGGTTACCCCGCGGTAGAGATATCCAAGAACTGTGACTGAAAGTACAGAAACGCCGGCATATTTCCCATACTTGGTTTGAGCCTGTTCGATTAAAGAACCAATAACTGGAATATCTGCATACCAGTCATCTGGTAGAAGGTCTTCTTCAGAATTATCTCCAGAGGAGTCGATGAAACAACCGTTGACATCAACTTCCACATCTGAAAGGGTTCCGGGACAATCATCTTCCGAGTTACTAACACCATCCCCGTCAGTATCACGATGGTCTGTTCTTTGAATAAAACTTGTAGAATTACTAACTAACATTCCATTTTCATAAAGGGTAACTTGAAGACAGTATTCATCGAATGGATGCATGCTTTCATTTAGCATTACAAGTCCTATCCACTCACTATTACCATTGAAAATTTGGCTTGATGTAATATTATATGGGCTGGCTTTCAAATCATTGCCAAAATTATCGGACGGCAGTTCAATGATTCCATCATCATTACCACAATTATTGTCCACTGTTGTCAGAGCCCATTCAATTGAATAGGAATTAGAAACACTAAGATTCCTAACTTGGAAAGCAGCACTGAGGTCATTATCAGGTGAGGTGTCTAAGAGACTGGTAAATATTTCCGGGCTACCATCGGTATCAGTTCCTGAACCGCCTTCGCCGCCAGAAGAGGTTGCAGTTGTAATATACTTCAGGTCGCCATTGCCTGCATGGTAATACGAGATATGTATATCATCATTGGAATCGATTGCCAGTGAGGTCGCCACACCCATATTGGCGGAGGAATCATCCGCAATTGTCGAGGTGACCCAAGAACCACTGGAAACGATGGCATACTTCAGGTCTCCAGTGGTGGCATCCCTGTACGAGATATGCACATCACCATTGGAATCGATTGCCAGTGAGGTATCATAGCCCACGTTGCCGTCGGAATCATATGCTCCGGAGCCCCACCCGGCAGCATTCTTGAAGGCGTACATCAGGTTGCCATTGCCTGCATGGTAATACGAGATATGCACATTATCATTGGAATCGATTGCCAGTGAGGTATATAGGCCCACGTTGCCGAGGGAATCGACCATCGTGGTGGCCCATGAGCCGCTCTTATCGGTGGCATACTTCAGGTCATCAGTGGTGTTGTCATAGTACGAGATATGTACATCATCATTGGAATCTATTGCCAGTGAGGTATACTTGCCAACGGTGCCGTCGAAATCAATTGTCGAGGTAATGGCCCAAAAACCGCTCTTATCGGTGGCATATTTCAAGTCTTGATGTGTGTCGTCATAGTACGAGATATGCACATCATCATTGGAATCGATTGCCAGTGAGGACATCATGCCCACGTCCCAGTAGGAATCAATTGTCCTGGTGACCCAAGAACCGTCCTTATCGGTGGCGTACATGAGGGCATTACTGGTGACGTTATAGTACGAGATATGCACATCACCATTGGAATCGATTGCCAGTGAGGAATCAATGCCGTCGGAATCAATTGTCGAGGTGACCCAAGAACCGCTCTTATCGGTGGCATATTTCAGGTCTGCCATGCTGTCTCTGTACGAGATATGCACCTTACCATTGGAATCGATTGCCAGTGAGGAATCCATGCCAACGTTGCCGTTGGAATCAATTGTCATGTTTGACCAGGTGACACCTGAGCCGCCTTCGCCGCTTCCTGTAGTTGGTATTGTCACACAGGAATTCTCCGTTGTAACATGTGTGCCATCATTGTAAAGTTTCACTTGTAGGCAATATGTGTCTCCTCGATTGATACCATTCTCGTTTTCAGGACTGCTTAATACCCATTCATCCCATATCTCGAACGTTCTTGCTGTCACATCGCTAAAAGTTTCCAAACCAGAATCAATCAATTGATCTTGGCCAGCTAGTGAACGATGCAAGAAATACTGTACTTCGTACGAGTCGCCAATAGTCAAACTTGAACCATCTATGTCAGCAGTAAGGTTTAGAGAGGTTGTGTCAAAATTGAGATAAGGATTAATTTCTTCACTATTGCTGGAGCCTGATGGTATTGTTACACAAGACTCATCATAAGAAATGTAATTACTTTGTCCAGAATGTGAAATTTCGTACCTCATACAATATGTAGCTCCTTCTTGCATCCATGATAAATTTAAAGGCCATTGTCCAAAATCACCTATCCAGTTTAAACCAACTGCGGTAAATTGATTATTGCCACTTGAGATACTCTGATTTGCTGAGTTAGTTAAAATGAAATAGACGTTATATTGGCTTCCATTTGTCAATCCAGCAGCAGAAAAGTTTGCCCACAACTGTTCTGTTCCAGTATTGTAGTTCATTTGACTAGTTATTGATACTGTATATGGTATTGTCACACATGTTTCATCCATAGCTAGTTGTTCACCATTTGGTTGGTCATTGTATAATGTCACCCTAACACAGTATGTGTCTCCTTCTGTAAGTTGGGGATTCCCTGATGGTGGATTATATACATACTCTGTGGAACTTGTTGATTGAGTCCATGTATGGTAAATTGAAGTGAGAATAGAACCAAAATAAATCACTTGTTGAGTCACATTGTAGTCTGTACCTCCTACTAAATTAGATGCATTCCAAGCTCCCATCAGTAGATCTGATGTGCTGTTATAGTATGCATTATTACTGACCGATTCAGCACCACCGGCAGTAGTTTCTTCCTCAAAAAAGGCATATTTCAAACTTTTATTTTCTTTATCGTGATAAGATATATGAATTCGTTGCTCGTCATCAACAATTAAGTTTGTATTACCCTCGATATTTTCTACCGTGTCAATCAGTGTGAAGTTCCAAGAAGTACCATCATAAAACGCATACTTAAGGCCAGCGTTATAGTATGAAATATGCACATTGCCAGAAGAGTCGATTCCGATTGAAGTATCTGTATCATCAGCATTTGAACTGTTTCCCCAAGAGAGACCTGCTTCAACAGTTGAAATCGACCAACTTGTTCCAGTCAAACTTGCATATTTCAAACGATTATTATAGCCATCAAAATAAGATACATGAGGGTCGTTGTTACTATCAAGAACTAACGAATTACCTCTACCTTGGCCATTACCTTCAATCGTCGATAAAACCCATCCTTGGCCATTATTTATACCATATTTCAATCCCCCATTTGTTAAATCTCGATAAGAAACATGAAGATTTCCTAAATCATCTATTTGCAAAGAGGAGTCACTGCCGCCATCGTTGTCAATATCAGAAGTAGTCCATGAATTACCGTCATAGTGAGCAAATTTTAGGGAATGATTATTCACTTCCCATTTCCAATATACAACATAGATGTCCCCATCTGGACCAACTTTCATATCACAATTACTACCAACATTTGATGAAGAATTATCTATCATTTCAAGAGTCCATGAACTTGAGTTTTGCCCCGTATTTGTCGCCAAACTAAGATCCGCATCGCCTGAAGAATAAGAAGTGTATATCCCCACATGGGGGCTGTCTGAAGAGTCAAGGGCTGAACATGGGGCACCATTTGATGTCGCTACAGTGTTAGAATTCCATGTTTGTCCATCGAAGGATGTGTGATTTGTGACATAATTAGTTTCAATTGCTGAAAGATAAGATATGTGGGGTGTGCCATTTGAGCCAACAGCCAAGGAATTGTACTTGCCATGTTCGACCCAACTTCCTTGTGAGCTGGATGTTTCTACAGTTTCGATTACCCAACCGGCATCTTCAGCATCATTACGCCCAGATGTCAGGACTGTATTTTCAATATCAAATTCGGAATCTTCAGAACTAATATTCATACTATCTTCTGATGAAAATAACATCACTTGACCAAGTAAAATGGCTATGCAAAGGTAGACAGGAATCTTGTTCATACGCCTATGCCAGTAGGTCGCGGTATTTATTGCTTGCATTCATTAAATGAGAATTCTACATTTGGCTTGCTTTTTCACGCTCTACCGAATCCCAAGGCTCAACACGCTCGACTTGTCGAACTTCAAGTGTTTGTAAATTCAAAGCGGTGAGCCTTGCAGGTTTATTTTCGTCGTGAAATACACAAGTGTCTAGCCCTATGCTAGCAGAACGCCCATCATTGAGTTGTACTTCGGAAAACCAAGGCATCCCCCATCGGTCCGCACCAAATGATTTGTTCAGATTCATTGTAGGGGTGTGGCCAAAAATAACAGAACGTTGCCCATCAATGGGTTTTGATGCAGAATGGAATGGACCTCGTATCCACAAATGAACTCCTTCACCTTGAGTTTCTAAATCTTGACGCGGGTCATAGCCTGCATGAACTAATCGCCACTGGTCTAGGATAAGGTGAGACGGAAGTCGCCCCATCCAATCTTTATCATCATTCACTTGGGCCAAAAGCCGTTCAGAGTCTTCACCTCCCATTTCATCTGTATAGCCTCGAACATAGGATGCAACCGTAGCCAAACCGCCGTTGTACATCCAATACCGCATATCACTGTCAGGGTTTTGAAGCAGTTCAAGATTAAATCCGTTCACCATCATGTCTTCGTGATTACCTTTGACACAGTGAATTCTTGGGTCGCTACGAGCTATTCTAACTACATCAAAACTATCAGGTCCGCGGTCAATTAAATCGCCCAATAATACCACACGGTCATCCATCGACAAATCACATTGATCTAACAGGGCTTCAAGTGTCATTGAGAAACCATGAACGTCACCAATCGCCCAGACATTATGGCCATTATCATGTGCGTTCTGCAGGTCTTTTTCGATGTCTTTTCTCCTCATATTAATTACCATAAAAGTAACCACTCTACACTACTTAAAGGAACGATAAAACAAGTCACTGAAGGATTGAAAACCGATGGAAAAACAAGCAAGACGAGTTGGCAATGCTTATGATGGGCGTGCAAGTGGAAGGATTGCGAAAGCACCCTAATGGGCGTGTAGATCAGTTGGAAGATCGCTACCTTGGCATGGTAGAGGCCCCGAGTTCAAATCTCGGCACGTCCACCA
>JABJFI010000056.1 GCA_018662825.1 Methanobacteriota archaeon
TGCACAATTTCTGTTTTCGCCCTTTTGGGGTTCCCTTTCTGACAGAATAGGACGTCGACCAGTACTCATGGTTGGGTTGATTGGAAATACGCTTTTCTTCACTATGTTTGGACTTGCCAACACACTAATTGTCGCATTATCGGCTAGATTCCTTGCGGGTGTTTTCAATGGTAATTTGGCTGTTGCCCGAGCCTACATCGGAGATGTAAGTACTCCTCAACAATTAGCAACTAGAATGGGATTGATTGGTGCTGCTTTTGGACTTGGGTTTACTTTTGGGCCTTTTATCGGTGGCGAATTATCCGACCCAGCAGCGCGTTGGGCGTTGTTTGAAAATACAGTTTTTGAATCCCACCCGTATCTTCTACCATGTGCGGTAGCAAGTCTTCTTTCGCTTTTCTCATTGGCAGTTGCCTACCGTTCACTGCCGGAATCTCTACCACCTGAATCACGAGTTAAGTCCGAACCATTGCCATGGGCAGCACGAATGAGTCAAATGATGAAAAACTCGGCCTCTATGCTCAAATCCCAAAACATCTCGCTGATTATTTGGGTTTCGATGTTATTCACCTTCGGCTTTACAATCATGCATGCAGTTTTCATTCTCTACACTGAGATGGACCCAGTAAACGGAGGTCTCGCTTTTTCAGAGGCAGATAATGGTCGGATTTTTGCTATGATCGGAATTACTGGTATTCTTACACAGGGGCTATTGATTGGGCCGCTTTCTCGACGCTTTGGTTCTCGACGACTTATCCCAGTAGCCAGTGCAATTACTGGGCTTGGTTTGGTTTTAGTCCCGTATACCCAAGCTGCAAATGCATGGTCTCATATTTTACTCGTGGCAGTTCTCATTGCCCTGGGTAATGGAATATTCCAACCTTCATCATCTTCATTTTTGACCAGGATTGCAAAAGCGAATGGTTACGAACTCGGAGTTGTCATGGGTGCTCAAGAATCTCTTGGTGCGTTTGCTCGTATCCTCGGTCCGCTGACTGGCGGATTGGTATGGACGATGACGGCATCGGGAGATTGGCCTTTTGATTACCACACTGCATTCCATTTATGTGGTATCATGATGCTTTTGGCATCGATTCTCGCATTTAGACTCCCTGCTTTGGATGATGAAGAATCAATCCAAAATAGGGCCGAAGAATAACTCCTAAACACTCAAGAGGTCTAACCCTGTCCCACCATCATGGAAGTTGCTTCACCTGCATGGGATTCAGGTAGATTTAATCGAAGAGTTTCAACCTTTGCTCACATTTCAATCCTCATAACATTGATGGTTTTCTGGCTAATTGTCCTGAAAGGTGTTCTCCAACCTTTTTTCATTGCACTCGGTATCTATTTTGTTCTAAAGCCCGGCTCAGACTATCTTTCATCCAATGGTTTCCCGTTGATATTATCATATTTGACGATGGTATTATTCACCTTACTTCTAGTTTCAGCAGCCTCTTTTGTGGCTTACCAACAGGCTAGTGATTTAGTTGAAGATGAAGAGAAGATGGAACTTTATAATTCCAAACTTGAAAGTCGATGGAGTGACATTAAACAATCACCACTTCTTGGAATGATGTTGAGTGATGATTCAGATGCTACAAATACGACTCTAGTCGAAGACCTTGCAGCCATGGGTTTACTTGAAGATGAACAGAAACTATCCGATGCAGCCATGGGTATGTTGTCCAATGTTGGAGTTTTTTTCACAACTAGCGTCACAGTGATGTTCTTCCTCATTTTCATTATTTTTGAGGCAAGTTTGTTGCCAGGCCGAATAGAAAGGGCATGGCCTGACGGGGGAAGCCAAAAAGTCCAAATCATGCGTTCGAAAATTGAAGCGAGTGTCAACACGTACATTATCGTCAAGACAGGCGTTGGTGCAGGAACTGCTCTCTGTGCAGGTTTAGTTATGCTTTCATTTGGAATTGATTTATGGTTCACTTGGGCGCTCATAACCTTCTTGCTCAATTATGTCCCATACATCGGTTCACTCATTGCAACCTTGCCGCCGATTGTCATAGGCCTCATTCTATTGGAGCCAAATACGTTGATATTGTTGATTCTACTACTTCTTTCAAATCAACAGATTTGGGGTCAAATCATCGAGACCAAATGGGCTGGACGTGCACTCGACCTTTCACCAGTTCTTCTGTTGCTTGTGACTGCCATCTCTTTTGCTGGATGGGGGATTCTTGGAATGATTCTCGCAGTTCCTTTTGCAGTAATTATCAAAATTGTTTTGGAAAACATCGAGGCTACCCAACCCTTTGCAATTCTCATGTCGGAACGCGCTCCATCTATTGACGAAGCTTGGGATGACGCGATTCGGGATGGAAAGATTTCAAACTTTGAAAGCCAATCACTCAATCAATTGCAAATGCTTCTTGGATATTCGGATCGGCATATCAAACTCATTGCAGGTAGAATTACTGCACAGCGAGCACTTAGTAAAAATAAAATTTCAGATGACCAAATGGAAATTATTTTCTCAGCCGCCGACACATTAGGTTCTGATAATGAGATAGCGAATGATATAACAACACTTCTTAGTGAAGGTAAATTAGACAAAGGCATGCGGCCATTGTTGACTAATTTCATCGCCGCACTGGAAGAAGAGTGACTCACAGGACTTCTATGAGTATTTTTTCTAGTTCAGTGTTAATCATCAAAATGAGTGTTCCAAATTCCGGAGGGATATTTGGGTCTTCATAGAGTTCTTCCAATTTTGATTGAGACATAGCAATACGAACATCTAATTTTTTTGCCTTGTTCAACAACCACTGTTCACAGGTTTCTTTGGCCTGCCGTCGGATGTTTCTAGGGACTTTTGGGTCATCGATTTGGTTGATGACAGAAGCAACTTGCAGAAGACGAGTTTCGATATCCATATTCACAGCCCCATTGGTCGTATAGTGAACTGCGTGGAGGCCGTCTTTAAGGTCATTGCCGTATTCCGCAGGTTATGAGCCTCACAGAAATTGAGATTTTGGGCTGGTCAAGAATCTCTGCTCTTCTCCTTGGGATGGGCTGGGCTGCTTGGATGGACCATAAAGAGCGCCGTGTTGGAAATGAACATTGGCTTGTTTGGGTGAAGCCAGCCCTGTTTTTTTGGGCTTTGGAATTGATGTATCTTGGTGCTGATTGGACTATCTATCTCACAGCATCAGCAGCTGTCGCCTATGCGAGCGGTTCGGTTTTTGGACGTCCAACACTATCGGATATCAAAGCAGGTTCACGAATGGACCAGAGTGTTGCTCTGTGGTATCTCATCAGCATCATCGGTCTTATTTTTGGAGCAGTAAATTATCAATCAGTGAATCCACTCGATGTAATACTTGGAAATGAAACTGGGCTAGGTGCATTATGGTGGTCGACCTTCGCCGTTCTCCCATTCATTATTCTCATTGACATTGCTTGGCGACTTCGCATGCTTCATGGTGGTGCTGATGCCAAGGCCTTGATGTGGGTGGCACTGCTTATACCGAATTGGTCTACCATGCCACTTTCCCTTTCCTCTGCAACTTCAGAAGCATTGTTTTCCTTGCCGCCAGTATTTTCTCTCTTGATGTGGGGCGGGCTTTCATTTTTGGTGATTCCATTCATCCTTCTTACTCTCAATATTTTCCGCGGTCATGTTCGGAACTTCGGTGACCTTTTGTTGGCATGGCATGCCAGCCAAATGCCCAGAGAAGAAGTCCACAATAATCATGTATGGCTGTTGAGTACCCTTATTGAAAAACCAGATGGCACCGTGGAAGTGTATCACCGGAAAAGAGCGCCACGAAAAACTCCTTCGGATTCTGAACTGAAGGCAGCCCTTTCGGAACTCAAAGAGGCAGGAGTGAACCAGGTTTGGGTGAGCCAGAAACTTCCGCTTTTGGTATTCCTTTTCCCAGCAATAATTCCAATGGTACTTTTAGGTGACCCAATGGCATTAATCATGCCATGGCTAGGATTAGAATGAGGTAAGAGTTGGGCAAAAGTAAGTGCTAATCATGCACCTTTGCGCTCAATATTCTTAGGTCGAAGACCTTTGTAACTGCATTTACGGCAGCGTGCGGCACGGACAGCATTGCGTGCATTACAGCGCATGCAAATTTTGCGATGAAGCAAACGTGCTTCTGCTTCTGGGAATCGTGCCATGGCTTTGCGACTCACTCCCCCTATTTAATCGCAACCAATGAGACAAAGGATGACATTTCCCTTCTTTCATAGAGTTCGGCTTTCAAACAGAGAGCATGGTTCAAGGAGTACAAGCCATAGGCATGGATATGCGTGTAGTACGCTTGCCTGCAATTCATCATGATGCCAATTTACTTGTCGTCGATGGCTCAGCCGGCAATCTTCTCATTGATGCAGGAACTTCATGGTATCAAGCCCTACAGGTGGAGAGGGTGAAAGGTATTCTTGAGGATGATGCACCTCTTGATAGAATCTTGCTCACCAGTAAACGCTATCCATGTGCAGGGGGGGCAAAACATCTGTCAGAATCATACGCAAATTGTCCCGTCCACATCCACCCTGATGGTCAAGCAGCCCTCGAAATGGGTGATTTTTTCACAACATGGGCGAACCGATTCGATTCTGACATGCCTCCAATCGGGACAGAAGCAGTTGAAGATGGAGAAGTGTTTGCACTTGGAAATGGACAGGTTGAAGCAGTTGCTCTTCCAGGTCATTCACTTGATGGGATGGGTTATTGGATTCCCGACCAAAAGATGATGATTCTTGGAACTTTACTCCCACGCGCTGATCGACCAACACGCTGGGATTTGCCAGGTGGATGTTTACCAGATGTTTTGCAGAGTCTCAAACGAGTCGCTTCATACCACGCACAATCCCTTATCCCCCTGCAGGGGCCAGCGATTAAAGGCGCAAAACATGTCAAGAAAGTTCTCAATCAACACATTGAATTCTTTGAAAAATGTCTTACTAATGGGGGTCAAGTTTCAACTTCAGTTCCCAAACCTGCTCAAACTGCATTGTGGTATACACCGCATCCGCCTTGGCCTTTGGAAGAACAAGAAAGCGTCAACTAAGAGCCGGCAAATCTAGCATCAGCGGTTGATTTTGTTTAATTCGTCGCTGTTCAGATTCAAGAATACGTGCTCTTCGATTAGCTCGTTTCTTGGCTTTTACGAGGTACTGTTTTGTTCCATCGTAATCATTTGTTGTAGCACCGGTCCAATCGTAAGTGCGACGATTCCAACCACTTTGGATAATGATAGATTCTCCTATAAGGCGTAGGCTTGTAATTGGGCCTGAATGAGTGAATAAATGGAGAGTACGCCCAGGGACTTCAGCCCCAATGACCCATACACTTCCATCCTGTGTAGCGGCAAGATACTTGCCGACAGAATTGGAAACAGCGGTAATTGAGCGAACAATTCCTCCATCAATTGAAAATTTCTCGATAGTTTCGAGACGAGGTAAAGAGAGCAAAGTGACCCCACCTGTTGAATCTCCAATTGCAACAATGTCATAGTGCCCAGTGGGGCCTTTCAGTGCAAGAAGAACAGTAGCAATTGCTTCAAGTTTTATTTGACTCCGGTTTCCATGCGAGGGTCTCCACACAATGGCTCCATCATCCATGGCCACCAAACACCCTTCTTGTGTCACTAAACTTCGAATTACTACTCTATTGTTCATACATAAGAAAGCAGAGCCGTCGGTATACCTTCTTTTCTAAGACCCCTCAGTAAAACTGAAAGTGAAGTGAATCAATAGGTGTCTTCAGATTTGTTGTCCTTCTTCCATTTCCGGTAGCAACTTTTACAGACGCGAACACGTCCTTTTCGTTCGCTATATCCGCCATCGCCCCATACATCGATTGCGTTATCAATTGACAATGAACGCCCACCGAAGCTTTTGTCAGCATATCCGTCACAATTTTTGATACCACATGAAATCTCGCCTTCTTTAGCAGTTGATTTCTTTTCAGTATCAGAATCGTTTCCAGAGTCTGCTTTATGCTTACGAGCCTTCGCCTTGAATCCCATGTATTCACGGCAGTGTGTGTAATCCTTCAAGTTTCGCCCAACACAAGGTCAAAATCATTGTTTTGAGACTTCACCTATTTGACTGAGCAAACCTTCAATCAAGCGTAGCAAACCTCGAAGAGTGACTTCAGAAACATTAGCAACCTTACATACCTCTGATTGTGTCCGAGGTGAACTTGTTTCATTGCTGACCTTATAGATTAGCGCAGCAGCAACACCCATTGGTTTCTTCCCTTGCCAAAGTTCAGCATGAGGTTTAATGGCAGACCAAAGATGTTCGATTTGGGTGTAAATACTTGGAGGCAGTTGCAAATCAGAAATAAATTTGTCAAAGTATTGGTCGGGAGACGAAATCTTGTGCAAATTCAGTTTACGAGATACTTGGCGAATCAAACGAGAAAGTTCCTTTTCTTTAACATCAAATGCTTCGGATACCTCGATAATTTGTCTCGGTAAACCTTCTTGACGGGCAACCAAATATGTGCACGCTGCAGTGACGCCTGCGATAGAACGACCTGTTACGAAACCTTCACCTGAAAGACGACGATAGAGCCGAGCAGTTTCTTCTTGTAATGGCTTTGGTAAGCCCGAATAGTCACGAATGAATTGATTTGCCTTAACCAAATTCCGCTCGCGACTCTTTCGGGTTTTACTACGTTCATCGACTACTCGACGTCTTCGCCAATCTCGTCGTGATTTAGACGAGATTCCATGCCTTCCAGCACTGCCAGTGTTCAAGTCACGAACATCAATGGTTGTGTTTAATCCCTTGTCGGCTAGCGTATATGTCATTGGTTGCCCGACTCTTGAACGGTCTTGACTGCGATCTCTATTGGTCCATTCCGCACCTGGGTCGATGACATTTTCTTCAACAACAAGTCCGCAACCGTTGCAGGTAATTTCGCCACGTGTATCATCCATTTGCCAATCGGTAATTCCGCATTCCTCACATGGACGCGTGTGACCTTCGAGTGTTCGGCGAATTACGCCATTCCCACTTCGATTTGAATCGGTCTTTTGTTTGCGATTTGACTCCTCACCATCATTTCCTCCAGGATACATCTTCATCTTATCAACCTCTCGTTAAGTAGTTGGGAACCGAAGTATATAAACCCAACGAGGGCTTGCTCACTACTATTGAGACTGCATGGTGCGGTTTGTCGCAGTAGTATCATTGGCTTGTCACAGTAGGGTAAATTAAACGAGTAGATATAAAGGGTTGTTTTTCAGAAACAATATTAATCGAGAATGAGACCATTATATGATGAAAACCCACAATGAGGGAACACATAGTTCAAAGACGGTACTCAAAGACAGCGGTTTGAGGAGAGTAAAATGCCAGCCACAGTCGTTCTAGGTGCCCAATGGGGAGATGAAGGAAAAGGGAAACTTGTAGACCGTATTGCTGAGCAAGCCACATGGGTTGCTCGTTTCCAAGGTGGAAACAATGCAGGGCATACTGTTGTCTTGGGTGACCAAGTTTTGAAATTCCATCTTTTACCTTCTGGAATCACACGAAAAGAATGCCATTTAGTTCTAGGAGATGGAATGGTCATCGACCCTTGGGTCTTGAATACTGAATTGACCGGTTGGCAAGAATCAACAGGGGAAGACCCTCGTGGAGACCGTCTTTACATTAGTGAACGTGCACATATCATACTTCCATTCCACCGCCACCTCGATAGTTTAGACAAAAAAATTGGAACCACTGGTCGCGGAATTGGACCTACTTATGCAGATAAAATCAATCGTATAGGATTGCGTTTTGGTGATGTTGCTGAAGTCATGAACGACAACGACTGGGCAAAATCGACAACAGAGCGAATGAATGCGACACTTGCAGCAGCAGGAAGTGATGAAAGAATAACAATCTCAGCATTGCAATCTGATGTGGAATGGATTTGGAATGCTTACAATTCTTCGATTCAAAACACAGGACTTATGCTCGATAATGCTTTGAAACTTGGAGAGCATGTCATTCTTGAAGGTGCTCAAGGCTGTCTTTTGGATATCGACCAAGGTACATTTCCCTATGTGACTTCGTCGATCACTTCTCGCGGAAATGCATCACACGGAGCAGGAATTCATCCAGGACATGTTGAAGAAGTAATTGGAATTACCAAAGCCTACATCACAAGAGTTGGACACGGTGCAATGCCAACTGAACTTGAAGACGAAGTCGGCGACCATCTTGGAACAGTAGGTCATGAATTTGGAACAACCACAGGCCGAAAGCGTCGCTGTGGATGGTTTGACGCTGTGGTCATGCGTCATGCAAACCGTATCAACGGATTTACTGGTTTGGCTTTGACCAAACTCGATGTTCTAGGCGGTCTTGAGGAGATAAAAATCTGCGTGGCTTATGAGTTGGATGGTAAAGAAATTTTAGAAATGCCATCAAGTGCAACTGCATTAGAGCGATGTAAACCAGTTTATGTCACGATGCCAGGTTTCCCTTCACATACATTGGATGAATGGCTTAGTATTGCCAAGAAGGCAAATTCCGAAGGACTTGGATATTCTGCTCTGCCCTCTGCAGCACAATTATACATCAAAAAAGTCGAAGCGATTGTTGGAGTTCCTTGCACCAGTATTGGCGTCGGCCCCGACCGTGATGCAACGATTGATGGCGTTTAATTTGAGTTCCTTCGGGGTGAAGACTCAAAAAGGATTGGCTCAACGCCTTGAATACAGGGGCGTTTAGCTCAGTTGGAAGAGTGCTTGGTTTGCAACCAAGATGTCGGGGGTTCAAATCCCCCAACGTCCACCA
>JABJFI010000113.1 GCA_018662825.1 Methanobacteriota archaeon
CCATCCTTCAGGCAATCCCGCAGCAGGCACCGGAGGTGCTGTTTCAGCAGTTCCAAGTTCAGGAGATGGGGCTGCAGGAGCAGGCGCCGCAGGAACAACAGGAGCTGGGGCTACAGGTGTTGGAGGCATGGCCGCTGGTGTTGGAGGCATCGACGAGAGAATATCTGGTAATGCCTTAGGAGGATTGTAAGACGCCCCAGCAACAGGAACGGTTGGAGCCGCTGCAACTGCACCGTATGTTGCTTCAACACTACCTTCGTAACCTTCAGCACCCCATCCTCCATACTCGTCTTCTTCTTCGACTTCGCTAAGGATCTTGAAAATAACACCTAATCCAATAAGGAAAACTGCGATAAATCCAACCCACATCAAGATGGGGCCAACATTGATACCATCGGAATCAGAATTCGCACCATCTTCTGAAAGTTCCACACCGGTCTTGACAAGTTGTAATTGCAGTGTTGTACTGGCTGCATCACTAACGGTTTGAGATTGAGCCCACAATGTAAGGTTGGTGAAGAGATAATCTTCACCGAGGTTGTTGAGGGTTGTTTTAGAAACCGTAAAGATGACTGTAACTTCACGTTCTTCTTCTACATCAAGTGAAAAGGTTCGGTCACTGGTTGCAATACGAGATTGTATCCAGTTCGATGATTCGCCATTATCCAAATTCATAGAAACGGATTGAGCGGTTGTGTATTGGTTTCGAACCGTCACGGTCATCGACCAAGCCTCAGGTGGTTCAGCATCATCAACTACCAACATTTCGGTTGGAATGATTTTTAGCCAGTTTTGTGAACCAACTAGATAGGTTGCTGAACCGGTGCTACTAATGTTTGCATCATTGACACTTGTTGCAATTACTCCCAATGTCAACTGGCCTTCAGTTCCATCAAGGAAGGAGAATCGGACCGATACGTTGTAACTTTCACTGGGGCCAAGTTCGATAGTCTTGCCATTGTATAGGTTGGTGTATTCTGCAACCATGCCCGTTGGAAGATCAAATGACATGGTGAAGCGGTCAAAACTGTTTCCATCATTTCGAACCTCAAAGGCCATTGTTTGAGCCGACTCACCAGGGATATAGGACTGTTCAGCATCTTCATCAGAGACAAATACGGCTGCTGTGTCAAGAATATCTACTGTCATGGAAATGGAGGTATAGACAGTTGGATCATCAACACTGGTTGCCTTCACAGTCAGCCCATATAGTGCTGGACTAAGTCCAATAGGCATAGGAAGATTTAGTTGAATCATCGATGTTCCGTCCCAAGCATCCAACAGGCCGGTTTGAGTTGATACTAAGTTGGCACCAAGTTGCCAATTTTGCATAGTGAGTGACAAATTATATTTTTCATCATCATTACCTGTATTCGAAATCGTGATGTAGACCTTTTGTTCGATACCATTAGCAGGACCTGCGAAGTCAGTTTGTTCTGCGGTCAAGGATACTTCTCGATGAATTGGAACATAGATGTTTCGAACCAATACATCGTTACCAAACAATGCACCACAAGATGGGCAAGTTGCTCGCAAGTTGAAGGACACAGTTCCAGGATTCGCCTGTACTGCCGCGGAAATGTTCATTTGCAAGTTTATGGCATCTCCACGTCCGACATACACAGGATTAGAAACAGGAGCACCTGTATCGTTGACAATAAGGGCACTCCAATCATCTTCGGAGAAAGTTGTTGCTAAGTTAAACGAAGCATCTCTATTACCCGTGTTTTGCAATCGGAATGGGACCATCCCATATTCTCCTGGGCCAAACGATGCGGCTTGCAAACCAACTGTTGAAGAAACTGATACTCCGTATTGTTCAGTCACACCAACAGAAGCAGTCACGCGGCCTTTTTCACCTGCGTTTTGGCCTGTAGCATCGGTCAACCAAAGTTGCCATGTCTGTTGCTGAACATCTGCACCAGGAGGGACTGTGAGATTTACCCAAAGGTCAATTGAGGCTCCCCCTTGAATTGGTGGAATGAGAATACTTGTGTCGTGGTCATTTACCATGGCAGGATAACCTGCAGCACTCATGTAGACTGCATCCATACGAATCATTGGGTTTGCTGGGTTCATCCATGACAAGTTCGAGATGTTTGAATCCGCACGAATCGTTGCTGGTGAATAGCCGTTATTGGTTACCTCGCAATAGAGAGATAAGATTGCACTTGGAGGTGCTGAATAACCATTCTCTGGTGCATCACATGAAATGTCCAAGGTGTATTCTTGCACTTTACGAATGCCGAAATGAATCCAATCATCGATGTGGAACCCTTCAGATGCACCGCTGTTGTCGCTGCGCAAAACCATTCCCATCGAATATGAATTTCCTCCAAGGAATACATTTTGGTTGGTTAAGTCAGGGTTCTGAAGGTAGGTTACTTGTGGGTCCCAGCTGATACGAGTCCATTGGTCGGGTGCTTGACTTGGGTTGGCAGCACTGATATCATAAACAATTGATTCCTCAAGTTTATCTGGATTACCTGAACCTCGCCACATTTCGATGGAGACACTGTCGCCTGCTGCAACGCTTCCCCATGCTTGGATATGGATTTGAGAAGAAATGTAGTTCGATGCATAGAAGATTTTTCGGCATACTGGATATTGATATGCATTTCCCATTCCGGGGTCAAGTTGGCCGTCTGAGCCACATTGTGGTTGACTGTTTTGAATAGGAGCAAAGAATGAATGGACCAAACGGTCGTGTGCATTCGAAGGATAATTATTTCCTGAAGCGGCATTACCCCAATGCTTGGAGCCTACTGCCCCACCGGTCAAATTTTCCCATGAACCTCGTTCACCAGTACCATCGCCACCGTTCGCAGGATAACGAGCAGACATGAATGTCGAAGATTGAGTGGTCGTGCCATCAAATGGATCTTTCATGATAGCAATTGGAACTGTCTTTTCGAGGATATCGTTCTCATTGCGGTCATCGCCATTGAAATCTTTGTCGACGATTGCCCGAAGAAGAAGACCACCAGAGAGGTCATTGGTTGAG
>JABJFI010000115.1 GCA_018662825.1 Methanobacteriota archaeon
AACTCTGAAATTATTCTCGGGTTTTTGGTCTCTGCACGAGAACCGAGTAAAGTTCCTGCAATAGAGGATTGGTCTCCCGTGGCTCGAATGGGTGATGGGGCTCCGGATTATTCCTCACTTCCAAGTGTAACTGAGATGCTTGAAGCAGGCGATGAATGGGGGGGAATCAATGCTCCAACTGCCGGTATTATGAATCTCACATTGCTTCAAGAAATCGATTCAAAAGTCAACCTTGTTCATGAACATCCTCTGAGTAAAGCCATGAAACCATTGGTCAATGATGTGACTGGAAATCAAGCACCAGGTGCAATTTCGCTCTCCGACCATTTCCGTGGTTTCATGAATGGTTCTTCCATTCTTACTCAACCCGGACTTACAACACTCGGAATCGTCACTGAACCACCAACAAACTGGACAGATTGTGGGGTCTTAGAATGCCTTGAATTTGATGATGAAAATGTCACACAACAGCATATCGATTTGGCTGCAGCTCGTATGGCTGAGGCATCCAACAACAACTTTCTGCGTTGGCTTTCGCTAGATAGAGGCTTTGTTGCAGACATGGGTGCGTTGCAAACTGGACCTGTTGGCGGTTCACTCAACACCGATGGAACATGGCAAGATGCTTTTGTCGCCAACGGTCGATGGTCGGCGTCCTCAACATGGCTTCTCGTTCAATTTGATCGAGGTGTGCTTGAAGAGATGGGTTGGGAAGTCATTTGGAAAGATGCTATGCAAGAAAAAGACCTTGAATTCTCCGATGATGGCATCAAAATCGGTGGCTATCGGGTTGCTGATGGTTCACTCGTCCTTCACCCTCCACAATACACAGAAGAATATTGTTTAGAGGTCATGGAACAAGAAGAAACTGGATGTTCAACTGAATGGTCATACATGGATTTGGAAGGCCATTTGCGCTCGCATGACAGAACGACCATCACGCTGTTACTTGGACAAGGGGTTAATGTCGAAGTGAATCGTGAATTGCAAGCAAGTTCTGGACTGATTCTCTTGATGGGGATTGTCATTATTGGATTACTCTATGTGAGTTTACGACGGGTCAGTGATGTTGTCATCGTGATGTTTGCTCTAGGAACCGCACTACTGTGGATGCAAGGACTGATTGGGCATGTTTCAAGCCTCACGTCTTGGTTCGGAATCTCGGTCATTGCTCGTTCTCAATTCTCGAATCTTTTGCCAATTCTAATTCTTGCACTAGGGATAGATGACTCGCTCCACGCATTACACCGTTACAAGGAAGAACGTGTCAAAGGTCATGACTCAAATCAGGCTGCTGTAATCACTTTACAGCGGGTTGGGCGCGCCATTCTTTTGACCTCAGTAACTACTATTGCTGCCTTCTCAGCCAATGTTTTCAGCGATATTGCTGTACTTCGTTCGTTTGGAATTGAAGCCGCACTTGGAATTTTTGCCGCTTTTATATTGACTGGTTTGTGGGTCCCACTGCTCCGTTTATCTGTCGATGAATGGCTGGTTAAGCGTGAAGTCAGTATTGAAGAAAAAGGCGATGTTACGCACCTAGTTCCTGAAAAGTGGTTGCAAAGTATTGCGCTACATTCTGGAACATTTCGCAAATCAGCATTGATTGCTACCATTGCGTTCTTGCTTACCGTTCCAGCGGCTTGGGGCATGGCACAGTTAGAGGGTGATTTTGCTGTCGAAGATTTCCTCGATGAACGGTCCGACTTTGCCATTGGCGTCTATGAAATGTCGCAACGTTTCGCCAATGAAGGTGAACCGGCAAACCTGCTAATCGAAGGAGATGTGTTAGACCCTGATGTCTTTGCAGCCATCGATATATTCCGTCAAAACATGGACATATTGCCTGAAGGCGTTCCCGATAAAATCACCCGACAACCTGATGGGACAATCGATATTTTAGCACTTGATGAGATGGTAATCGCTGCTCAAGGGTCATTGGTTCTTGACCCAACTCCGTTTGAAACAGCGGGTTGGCAGGTCAATGAAACTGGACATGGTATGAATTGTTCAACCGCCGAAAACGGTCCGCTGATGGACTTAGGCGACCGAGATTGCCTCGCTTTCTTCTTCGGTTTCCTTTCACTCAACGGCGTCCCTGGAACTGGACCTATTCCAGACATCCCTCCAAGCATCGTCGCACTTTACATTGCACCTGAAGTTGAGCTGGATCCAACTCAACCTTGGTTGGATATCAATGGCGAACCTGCTGCCTATGACCGAATGTTGATTCGATTTGGAATGACGGCTCCTGAAGATTTCCCAGGCATGGCCGATGGCATGGAAGAGGTATGGAGAGACCTCTCTCCGTTCACCAATCTTTCCACGGGTGACCAACAAGAAGCAGGTGAAGTGAGTGAAGATAAGCCGCTGACATGGGTTATGCCTACCGGTCGTCCTGTGACACGCTTTGTCGCTTCAACAACCATGCAAGATGAAATGCAATCTTCGTTAGGTCTCGGTTCTCTGTTTGTATTCATCACTCTCTCCATAGGATTCCGTTCCTTCAAACAAGCAACAGTCACATTAGTTCCAATTCTCTTGGTCGTGGTTTGGTTATATGGTCTCATGTTTGTGGCTGGCTCATCACTCAACATCGTCACAGTCACCATTGCAACCATTTCGCTGGGTGTTGGTATTGACTACTGTATCCATGTTACAGAGAGGTATAGGGAAGGCCGGGAATCTGGCGAAAGCCATGACGAAGCATTGATTGGAATTGGTGGTGCGTGTGGTTTGGCGCTCGTCGGAAGTGCTGCTTCTGATATCGCTGGATTCGGAGTCATTGCTCTCTCGCCAATGGGGCTGTTCACGAACTTTGGAATCTTCTCAGCAGCAATGATTGCCTTCTCATTGGTTGCAAGTTTAGTACTCACAACTGCCGCCCTCGGGCTGGTTGCTCGGAAATCATCACCGGAGGCTGAGTAATGGAAATTCGGCGACTTGAGCAACAGGATGTTGGTGCTGCATGGGAAATAAATGAACAGGGCCTACCTGGAACAGGCCGAGTTACACATGAAGAAATGTCCGATTTGCTAACCCTTTCTGAACTGGCCATCGGTGCCTTTGAAGATAACCAATTGAGGGGTTTTGTCCTCTGTCTTCTCCCTCAAACTCGTTATGGGAGCCTCAATTATGCTTGGTTCAATCAACGCTACGAGGAATTCCTATATGTCGACCGTATCGCTGTAGCAGAAAGTCATAGAGGCCGTTCAATTGGTACGATACTCTACCAACGCGTAATAGAATATGCTGAACAACTGGCATGTCCTGTTACCGCTGAAGTGAGCCTCAAACCTCCGAACCCTGGTTCAATTCGTTTCCATCATCGACATGATTTTACCGAAATTGGCACCTTTGAACAAAGCGAAAAAGCCGTAACAATGATGATTCGGTCTCAACAATAATTCGCGTAGATTCTTGATATTCAAGACCGGTGTGTTCATCAATGAGTGGACAGACGGCCCAATTGCAGTCTTAGGGGTTGGCCCCGAGAAAGTGGTGATTTTATGTCGAAAGAAGAACACGACGAGAATGATAATGATGAAGAATGGATGAAATATGCCAATGCTGGTTTTGGACAAACCGATTATTCATTATGGGATGAAAAAGACAGTGCTGAGCACTCTCAAGAAGATGTCGAAGAAGAGATTCTACTAGATTCTCCTGACCAACTTAGCACTCACATGGAAGAGATTCCAAGGGCGCCATCACCTGCCGGCCACAAGCATCTCGTTCGAATCGGAACCTGCGACCATTGCATAGGACGTCTTGGTGGCAAGAAGCGTTTTGAACAAAGCATCGAACAATCGGGGGTCGAAATTCGAGCCACTGTTGTTGAGCGAGATTCTCATTTGGCCAATGCCCGAGAAGAAGAACCTCTTTGCCCATTCTGTGAAAATTTATACGAAGAATCAGAATTACTTGCTGAAATTATTTTTGACTCGCTTTCTCCATACGAATTGTCTCGCCTCCAACTTGGCGCACGTATTCCGAAAGACCAAATGGAAGAGGAGGAAGAAATGAGGAAGCGGTTTGGAGCAGGTGGCTCTGATGCACTCAAGAGTGGACTTGTTAATTCCATTGCTCAGCATCTCAACAAGCGATTGGAGGGGGTCAAATTGGTAAATGATAAACCACAGATTTTGGCGCTAATCGATGTATTGACTTTGACGGTGGAACTAGATATTCGTGCACATTATCTTTACGGGCGATACCTCAAACTCGAACGAGGGATTCCACAAACTCGCTGGCCATGTAGGGCTTGTAAAGGGCGTGGATGTGAGCGCTGTGACCAAACTGGGCTTCAGTACAAAAAGAGCGTTCAAGACCTCATAGGGAATCCATTACTCGAGATATTCCAATCAAATGAACACGCTTTCCATGGCATGGGTCGAGAAGATATTGATGTTCGTTGTATGGGCCGAGGGCGGCCTTTTGTCATTGAAATGAAAGAACCAAAGATTCGTTCAGTTGATGTGGTTGAAGCGATGGAAATAATCAATGATGCGGCCGGTGGAAGCATCGAAATTACAGGCTTAAGAGATTCAAATCGAAGTGAAGTAGTTCGTGTAAAGGACACGCCTGCAGAGAAATCCTATACCATTCGTTTCCGCCTTTTACCATTGAGTGAAGCCGAACTTGCAGTCCTTACTGCTCCGGTTGATTTGACGCATATCGACGTGCAAGAACGCGGTGGAAAAGGCAAGAA
>JABJFI010000042.1 GCA_018662825.1 Methanobacteriota archaeon
CATTCCGATTTCGATGGAATCACCTTCAAACAAATATTCGATGGTTGAGCCATTGGATTGCGTCCACACTTCTGCAGAAGAACTAGCATTTCCAATTGTTAATTGGGTGACTCTGAAATCGTCGTTGGCTCCACCACGTGCTTCAACAGCACTTGCAGGAGCGGCCATTCCCATGGCAAGGGTTTGGAGCAGTAAAAGGGTAACAAGAGTCAATGGAGAGATACGACGCATAAGACCAACAGAACCTCCCAGTTTCATATGGCATATAGAGATGGCCTTTTTATGACCCCGTAGGGGTCAGCATGAATCAAGGTATTATTCCTTGGATTTCCTCAACCCAGTAATCGACGGTTGGTCGTAAGTTGGTGATGAAATCTCGTCCGTTGATGAAGAAAAAACTCCCTCTAAGTCACTCTTTTGTTCAAACAAATCATCGATGCCTTGGAATTCTAATTCTTCTGTTTCCAGCGGTAAAACATCGGCTAAATCTCCAGCGTGTTCTGATTGTGAAATCCCCTCGCCTAGAGATTGGACCGCGCCGGGTGCTTGAGCGATTGAATTTGAGCCGGTCACTACCGCACTTGCAGCTTGTACAGCAGATGTGGCTTTAGAAGCAACAACTGTAGAGGCAAGCACTGCTGCTGTAGTAGCGGTTGAAACAGCGACACCTGCACTTTTCTCTATTAATTTTGAAGTAGTCGATTGTGGTTTTTGGGCAACAGAACTTGGTCGGTAGTCATACATCCATTCTGGCGGGTCAGCCGAACCCGCACCTAGAACTGCCATTGTTGTAAAGGCTGCAAGCGGCATGACTGCCAATGCGGTCAAGAGATCAAGAAATGAGGTTTCAGGTATCGAACCAATCGACAGTGAAGATTCAAACAATTCCTTTTCCAAATTGATATTCAAGTTCAAATCTGGACCCATCCATCCTATGACTGCAACACTGGCAACTCTTCCCAAAAGCCACAAAACAAGCACTGGTGCCAACCAAGATAATTTAGTCATTGAAATGAGCCATTTACGAGTAAATGAGGCTATTCCAATGTATTTTTCAGCAATACGGGGAAAGATTTTCATTACCATCACTAGACCGAAAATATAGACCAATAATGCAAGTTCAAGACGTCTATTAGGATGCATGATAGTATCTGGAATGATGAGAACTAAAAATAGAGGAACTGTTGCCAACATGACTTGAAACGGAACGGCTAACAGGATGAGCCCGCCATGTGTTGATAGAATTGAGTGCCCTTCTACCCATCGTTCATGAGCAAGTACAGTCAATCTACCGTGGGGGGAATCTGCATAGTTTTGACGGGAAATACGGCGTGATGAAGCATCGCCTTTCTCTCGGCTCAAGCCTAAGAAGCGAATCCATCCACCTTTCTCAATCACCTTAAGCGGTCGGAATCCACCAAGAGTCAAAGCCAACAACAAGGCAATCATTCCATACATTAGCGAGGCTGCCATAATCCAGGGTAGCATCTCTCTGTCAAAGGTGATTGATGCTCGTTCATTCGCATATGATAATTGGATAAAATAGGTAATGGAAAAAGCCACTAAAGGAGTAAGGAAAACTTGACAAAAAGCCACTAAGGTGAGCCAAATGCGTGGTATCAGCTTTTTGCGCCGCCGATATTGCCCCATGGTCGTCGCTGATTCAGACCTACCTCAAAGATTGCCCTTGAGTTCAACCCTAAAACGCCAATTTTGAAGGGCGGCCTTTCGGCCATCATCACTCTTCTTCATCAGGCACCGAAAGCATTGGATAGCCATCGCTGATAATGAGACGAAGGAAACCGAGTGGTTTACGCTCACTTCGTTTCCTCCCAAGGTCTGGACGTGGCATGTTTGAGAGTTTTGAATTACAATTGACACACACTATTCCTGTGACCTGCCAATACGGGGATGTCCAATTACAGCAACCACCGGGTTGCTCTGCTAAGTTTGACAGAATTTGTAACTCAAGAGCCATTTGTTTAGTCCAAGGAGGGGTTTGACCTCCTATAAGAGATTGTAAACGGTTCAAGAGATACCAGCCGCTTGCAATCCACAAGCCAAATCCAAAAGCCGCATTCCCCCACCGAACCGAAACGAGACCAAGTGATAATGGAAGGAATACCGCAGCCATCCCCATCCAGTAAAACATTCGCATGTGGAGAACACGTTGGGTAAGATGGGGTGAAAGAGGAATCGCTTCAGGATGACGAGGAAAATTAGTGTTGAATCCATTAGTTCGAGACATTAGGAGAAATGGAAATCGGGGTAAGCCATGACCTATACAACTGCCTAGGAAAAAATATCCAATTCCGGCAAGAAGACTCATTGTTTCACCACACTAAGATTGCAATCTCTGAAGTGTCTTTTCGACTTTGTCCATGCCTCGAGAAATATCTTCTTGGCTTATTGTGTAAGCAAAACGGAGATGGCCTTCTCCAGAAGGTCCAAAAGCAGAACCAGGAGAACACAATACACCATCTTTGAGTAATTCTAAGGCGACTTCCTCGGAACTCATGTTGGGTATTTCGACCTTCGGGAATACATAGATTGCTCCTTTCGGCTTGTGACATTCAACTCCTGGCATTGCGTTTAAACGCCCAACAATGAGGTCACAACGTTGTTTGAATTCTGCTGAAAGTACATCGGGGTAATCACTTGCATGCTCCATGGCTGCAAGGATTGCATACTGCATTGCATCATTTGAACAGGCTGTAATGTAATATTGCATTTTGATGATTTGTTGCATCGCTTCAAGATTTGTCGATGCAATATAACCCATTCTCCAACCAGTCATAGCGAAGGTTTTGGAAAAGGAATTTACCAAAAGAACACGCTCATATCCAGTACCCATAAACGAAACGTGTTTACCATCGAAGACAATTCGGTCATATACTTCATCTGAAATCAACCAAAGATTGTGTTTCTCGGCAAATTCAAGCAAATCGTCCCGTTGATGTTCATCCAATGTACCGCCGGTAGGATTACTCGGGAAGTTGTATAGAATCGCCACAGTATTGTCATCTACCAGCGCCTCTAAATCTTCAACGCGAGGGATGAATTGGTTTTCAAATAAACATGGATAGAATCGAGCGTCGCCTCCCGCAATGGAGACATCAGGGCCATATAATGGAAAATAAGGTTCGGGCAACAAGACATTGTCGCCGGGATTAACAAGAGTCAAAAATAGATTGAGTAATGCATTGGTTCCCGACATGGTAATGCAAACATTGTTCTCGTCCATTCCAGTTTGGTATGCCTCCCAAGACTCTGCGATTTTCTTACGCAATAATGGCAATCCTGCTGTAGTTGTGTATTTATTGCGTCCATCAAGCATAGCTTGGTGAAAGGCTTCAATTGCAACTGGCGGAGGTTGAAAGTCAGGCTCACCTAAACCAAAAGATATGACATCGTCACCTGCCAAATCGAACATCTTGCGAACACCTGTTGGCTGAATACTCAAAGCACGATCACTGAATGTTCCCATAATTTCACCGTATTCAAGGGTCTTTTTCAAGTCAAGGTCTAAAAAATCCTCAACCACTCTTTTTCTCTGAAGAAGTTTGTTCGACAAGAATCGCATCAATCGTTTCAGCCATATCTGAATCTGCATTGATAGCCGCCTCAATGGATGCTTCAGAATCTACTGGCCAAAGTCCCAAAGGTGGGTCAACTCGAGCAAAGAAAAGTGAACCAACAACAACAAACACAATAAAAAGGCCACCAAAAGCAAGGGCGGCTGTTTGGAAATTTACAGTTGATGAAGAGACTCCGGCACCAGTTCCCATGACGGTTAACGAAACAGGAAGTGACTGAACGCCTGCATCATTGAGTCCACGGATTTCAACGGTTTGGTTTCCTTTGTCAAGAGCATCTAGGTCTAATGCTACTGTCCAAGTGAAGCGTTGTAATGCGGCAAGTTCGCCGCTTGATTCATTAAAACTCGCGCTCTTCCAAGCACCGTCTCCAATTCTATATTCCACTGCACTGACAGCACTTGCCTGACTCCAAGCCATTCCTTCGATAACATACAAATCGCTGGTTGAGTTAACTGAGGCATTGACTACATGCACCTGCGTAAAGACATCAACTGCTCCAGTCAAATTCTGTTCTTTTAGCAATAACGCCATCTTTGTTGCTTCATAGGCATCGACCATGCCCCATCCAAAGTCGCGGTTCCAAAACGGGTCAACATCCGGCTGGGTTGCTTCTCCTCGACGCTCTGCAGTCAGTTTGAGTACCTCTTTGACTTCAGCAGGGGTGAGGTCTGGATTGGCTTCAAGCATCAAAGCGATAATTCCTGAAACCGATGGAGTAGCATAGGAAGTTCCTGAGCCGCGCCCTGTGTAGCCGTTATTGGAGGCATCACTGAACAAGTTGCTGCACCCACCCGAAGTTACACATCCTTCAGCCTGAACAATGTTTGAGCCAGGTGCCGAAACTTCCGGTTTGAGTTCATTCAGTGGATTACCATCGCCATTGTCAGCACGTGGCCCTCTGGAGGAATAACCAGCAATGATGTCATCATCTCGGATGACGGTGTTCAAATCGTCCGTTGCTCCAACGGTAATGGAGAGTGAAGAGGAGCCCATGCCTGAAAGTCCATCATTATCTGGACCATCGTTTCCAGCAGCAACACTCACGACAATACCTGCCTCCATAGCCTCATTGAGTATTTGGTCGTGCATATAGTTGCCATCCGAGCCTCCGCTTTCATGAGAAGTGATTCCCCAAGACAAGGAAAGAATGTCAATGCCGTAATTGGTTCCATCTGCTCCTTGCCACGCTGTGTCTTTATTGTCAATAATCCATTGAATACCGTTCATAGCAGATTCATAGATCTCTTGTTCAACAGCAGCGTTTTCAAAGGGACCTGCTCCCGCATCAGTGCCGATTCGAACATCGACTAATGCTGCATCAGGGGCTGCCCCATAGAATTCAGTTTGTGCCCCGCTGGCATCCATACCAGTTGCAGAAGCCATGCCCATGCAAGCGGTTCCGTGTTGATTTCCATCATCTGGGTCGAAGGAACCGTCTTCCACTCGACCGCCATTTGCGACACATAATGGGTCTGAGTGAACAAAACAAACAGCATCATAGCCAGCAACGAATTTCTCATTCAAACCTGGATGTTCGTTATCGACTCCAGTATCGACCATGGCGATGTTGACGCCTGCACCCGAGACACCGAGGTCCCAAGCACCGACAGGATACAAACTCGAATTTCGAGCCTTGACGGTGAGGGTTTGAACATCTCCGAAGAAGACGACATGGCCGTATTGCTCAACCATCACCACATCCTCAAGAGCGGCAAGGGTTGGAGCAAGAGAAGTATTGACTTGGCCCAAGAGTACGCCGTCAACCGCTTCGATGACATCAACAACGTTCAATCCAAGTTGTTCAAGAGCATTGAGATGGGTTTCAGTAACATCAGTGGAATACACCAAACCGATACCGGTTACCCCAATCATGGATTCAAGATTATCGTGAATTTCATTTCGGTCAAGGTCAAGGTTGGTTCTCTCCCACCATGGCGTATCCTCATCCACCCATTGAGGGGCAGTTTGTTGAGGAACTTCGAAGGTTTGTCCTGAATGAATCCATTGAAGTCCTTGTGAATCAACACTTGACCATTCTTCTCGGCCATCGAAGTCACCGACAGCAAGTGAACCAGTCACTGGACCCATCATTACGGCAAAAAGAAACAGAGCAAGCAGGCGACGCATGGACTTCCCTCATTTACTCGGTACTGGCATGAGTCAAGAACATATGCCTTAATTGAAAATCGGCATATTGTGAATTGAACAAACAAAGGTGGGAGCAGAGGGATTTGAACCCCCCCCAGCGGATTTCTTCTGAAACCGCCCACCGAAATGGGCAGTCTGCAGGATTGCAACAGGTCGGCGCTCCAGTTGGTCATCAACTTTCAGCAAACCCACTCGTCGTCATTCCTGTGCAACTGGAGCCCGCGATACTACCAAGCTATACTATACTC
>JABJFI010000116.1 GCA_018662825.1 Methanobacteriota archaeon
GACAAATGGCTCGAGTTCACATCACTCCAGTGAGCAGATAATTTCTTGCCGCCTGCTGTTATTGCATCTGCATTCTGGACCCCAAGATCTTCGAGAAGAGTATGCAAGGAATTGAATGATGTGTAACTGTTTCCAAACATGAGCGTATTGTTTACCACGGTGAGATTCGTCGAATTGCCGGTACTATTACCGGTGTTGTTGCCGCCTGAGCCGCTGCCGTTACCACCCGTGTTGTTGCCACCTGCGCTATTGCTGGAGAACATGTACTCAAGATTTTCATTAGTATAATCATAATAGGTCACGTGCAGATTGTCATTAGAATCAATCGCTAATGAGGAAAAAGAGCCGACGTTATCTGTGCTGTCGAGTGAGACCGGTGTGCTCCAAGAAAAGCCATCATGGGTCATATACTCAAGATTGCCATTGGTGTAGTCACGATAGGTCACGTGCAGGTGATCATTGGAATCAATCGCTAATGAGGACATGTCGCCGACGTCATCTGTGCTGTCGAGCGAGACCGGTGTGCTCCATGAAGAGCCGTCATAGATCATGTACTCAAGATTGCCATTAGTATAATCATAATATGTCACGTATAGATTGTCATTGGAATCAATCGCTAATGAGGAATCATAGCCGACGTCATCTGTGCTGTCGAGTGTGACAGGTGAACTCCAGGAAGAGCCATCATAGGTCACATACTCAAGATTGTCATAGACTTCGTCTAGATAGGTCACGTGCAGGTTGTCATTGGAATCAATCGCTAATGAGGAATATTGGCCGACGTTCCATCCGCTGTCTAGTGAGACCGGTGTGCTCCAAGAAAAGCCATCATAGGTCATATACTCAAGATTGCCATTGGTGTTGTCAAGATAGGTCACGTGCAGATGATCATTGGAATCAATCGCTAATGAGGACATCGCACCGACATCACCTGTGCTGTCGAGTGAGACCGGTGTGCTCCATGAAGAGCCGTCATAGGTCATGTACTCAAGATTGTCATATGTGAGGTCATAATAGGTCACGTGCAGGTTGTCATTGGAATCAATCGCTAATGAGGAATCATAACCTTCGTGATTTGTGCTGTCGAGCGAGACCGGTGTGCTCCAAGAAGAGCCATCATAGGTCATATACTCAAGATTGAAACTGGTGTAGTCAAGATAGGTCACGTGCAGGTGTTCATTGGAATCAATCGCTAATGAGGAGTGTTCACCGACGTTATATGTGCTGTCGAGTGTGACCGGGGTGCTCCATACTTGAGAGAGATTCCCACCAGTTCCATTGCCGCCGGTGTTGTTGCCAGCAGTACCGTTTCCAGTACCGGTGCCGTTGCCAGTGCCGTTGCCACTTCCGGTACCGTTACCGCTGGAGCCATTGGTGTGATTCGCCCACCATGCTGCCAAATCCGGCTCATATTCAACATCTAAGAGAAGTGTGTCTTCGACCGAACCAAGGTTTTCAACATCGATGGTGAATGTTGTATTTGTTCCAGAGTCCATATTCGTCAATGCGCCCCCCATTGGCGAGAGGTCAAGAGATGGGTGATAGGAAGGTGCTACAGACACATAGATCGTAATTGAACTGCTAATATTTTGGTCAGGTTCGGTTACAATAATTTCAAATGAACCACTGTCAGAAGTCACTGCGCCTTGGTCGAGACGAACAACAATAGTTGTGTTTTTCGACCACGTTGGGAAAACATCCTCAACAGTCTCTTCACTTGGAACAATATCCCACACTGAGGAAAGTCCAGTTACATCCACTGAGATATTGTATGTTTCAATGGCTGAAGCATTATTTTCGATGTTCAAAGTAATATTGCCTGAATCACCATCCATTAGGATGAGATGTGTTGTATCTGCAGACAAAATAATTCTTGGGTGTGCACTGGCATGGTATGCCAGAGGAGACATACTTGCAAACAGCAACACTAGTACGAAGGCGACGGCACGAACTGGGCGAGACGACATAAGACCAAGTCAAGCCACCAGCACATACCTCTTGAGTGAATCGGCCCTAAGGGCCGTTGTACACATGCTTTTTTAGTTTTGAAGTGCCTGAATCCGTTCTTGCTCAATGCGCTCCCAAGGGAAACTTCCATCTTGCCCTGGATTTCGTCCAAAGTGGCCACCTGATGCGGTGACTGAATAAATTGGATTGAGTAATTTCAAGTCTCGAGCGATTGCACCAGGCCTAAAGTCAAAGGTCGATTTCACACGCTGAGCCAATTCGCGTTCTGAAAGTTCAGATGTTCCGAATGTCTCGACACGAACACTGACTGGTTGTGCAATTCCGATGACATATGCCAATTGTATTTCGCAACGTGTTGCTAGACCTGCAGCAACTACGTGCTTGGCTGCCCAGCGTGAAGCGTAAGCTGCTGAACGGTCAACCTTTGAAGGGTCCTTTCCAGAGAAAGCACCGCCGCCGTGACGGCCCATGCCTCCATAGGTGTCGACAATGATTTTTCGTCCTGTTAATCCTGCATCAGCATATGGACCGCCTGGGTCTGCAAATCGCCCAGTGCCGTTTACAACAAGAATATAATCACCTGCGCGCAAACCTGCTGGAATAACCGGTTCAACCACGTGCTCCCTAATTTGTTGTCGAACATATTCGAGTTCTTCAGTTTCCGAACCGTTGAATTGATCTTTTAGGTCTTTGTCATGTTGAATGGCAATAATGACCGTGTGAACATTCGAGACTGAGCCATCATCGTTGTATTCAACGGTGACTTGAGATTTACCATCAGGTCGTGCCCACGGCAAGATTCCTTGCTCACGAACTGCGGTCAATCGACGGGTGAGGCGCTGAGAAAGAGCAGCAGCGAGTGGAAAATATCTACCCTCAAGTTCCGAATAGGCCTCGGTTTCTGTGCAAGCATACCCAAACATGAGGCCTTGGTCTCCTGCTCCTTGGGAGAGAAGGTCTTGGTTTACACCTTGAGCAATGTATGAAGATTGAGTAGTGATGTGTACTTGAACTTCTGTAAATTCAGCGGAAGTTGCGTCCATACCAATTGAATGGGAAGTATAGCCAACATCTGCTGCGGCTTTACGGGCTACCGCTTCATAATCAGGTGGTGAGCCACTGAGTGACACTTCGCCAGCAAGAACAATCAATCCCATGTCTTCTTTGCCTTTGACACATGTTTCTACAGCAACACGAGCGTTTGAGTCTACGGCAAGACATGCATCGACGATAGCATCCGAGATAGTATCGCATAATTTGTCAGGATGGCCGCGGGTTACGGATTCGGATGAAAATAAGTCACCAGTCATGACTTTGGCGCAAATCCCCGCCTATATGAATAAACCGCCTATTTATGCACTCAATAATTCTTAAAAGGAATAAAATGTGTAAAAATAGCCCTCAAGTGTGGTGGCAATGGATACGATTGAAACGAATGGTTGATGTTCTCATCCCGTACCCCCCGCATCATGAGCACTTGGGTTCCGACTGCATACCGCACCCACACATTAGGCGAAATTCAACGCATTGGTGCTGAATTGATAGGACAAGAAGTCACCGTATCGGGATTTATGGAAGCGAACCGAGGCAAGGGCGCCATCTGTTTTGTCGACCTTCGTGATGGAACAGGAATCACTCAAATATTCCTCAAAAGCGACAATGTTGGTGAAGAAGCATTAGACATGGTTCAGAGAATGACTCGAGAATCGACTTTGCAATTCACCGGAACTGTTTCTGAAAAAAGGCCTCCAAAGGTGAAAGAGGGTGAGCCAGTACCTCCACCTGCATACGAAGTTGTTGCAACTTCTGTCAACTTAATTGCAAGGGCTGTTGCTCCACTCCCTCTTGGGGTAACGGACACTGTGCATGTTGCCCTTGATACCCGATTGGACAACCGTTTCCTCGATTTGCGTCGTGGACATGTCAACGCCATGTTCCATTTACGTGGGAAAATTTTGCAATATGGTCGTGAGGCTTTGATCAATGAGGGTTTCTTTGAAACACACACTCCCAAAATTGTAGCAACAGCAACAGAAGGTGGAACCGATTTATTTCCAATGATGTATTTTGATACACCTGCATTCCTCAACCAGTCTCCTCAACTCTTCAAACAACTCTGTATGTCTGGTGGACTTGAGCGCGTATTTGAAATCGGACCTGCGTTCCGAGCGGAAAAGCACGACACATATCGACATTTGAATGAATTTATTTCGTTCGATATCGAATGTTCTTGGGCCAATGATGAAGATGTTATGGGCGTTCTAGAACGGATGATTCATCACATGTGGAAGTCTGTTGCTGAGGACCCCGAATCACAAAACTTCATCGGTACAATCAATGCTTATCGAGCAACTCAAGACGAAGAGGCAATCGAAGTTATTGTCCCCGAACTTCCTTTCCCACGCTTGTCGTACTGTGATGCAATCGAAACCATTCAACGTAAAGGTGGAAAAATCGAATGGGGAGACGATATCGATGCTGAAAACTCTGACCTCTTGGCCGAAGACTTACCTCAATTCTACTTCCTCCCACGATGGCCAATGGAACTCAAACCGTTCTATATTCACCACGTTGAAGGCGAAGATGGTAGTACTGGGCGGCAACTCAGCAGAGGATTTGACTTGAACTTTGGCCGTGATGAATTAACTTCAGGTGGCCAGAGAGAACATCGAATTGATGTGTTGATTGAGAACCTCAAAGCAATGGATTTGGACCCTGAAGAATTTGAATTCTATGTCGCTGGATTCCGCCATGGAGTTCCGCCACATGCAGGATGGGGACTTGGTGTTGAACGGATATTGATGAAACTCACCGGCTCAAAGAATGTTCGTGAAACTGTACTATTCCCTCGTGACCGTCGCCGAGTCAGCCCTTAGATTCAAACAACATTAGCCCACGTTCTTGCCGTTCTGAGATTGTCGGCTGTTATTTTGGTGGTACAATATCCAATACAGACCAATTGTAAGCCACCCAAATGCGTTACTAGTTCAGGATTACAGTAGTTCTGAGGGCAAGTCGCGTGATGAAAAACGTGACACTTCTCCTTCTTTTGTGATGACGAATTTCTCGAAGTTCCATCGGATATCCCCGGTGTAGTCATCTAGGCCCACCGTTCGACTAAGTTCAGTAAAGAGGGGGTGCTGTTGTTCACCTTTGACTTCGAGTTTTGCCATCAAGGGAAAAGTCACATTATATTCTCTAGAGGTGAAGTCACAGATTTCTTGGTGTGTACCTGGTTCTTGTGCTCCAAACTGATTGCAAGGGAAACCAACGACTGTGATTCCTTCAGCAGTAGATAGTTCTTGTAATCCCGCATAATGATGGGTGAATCCGCAAGCACTAGCAACATTCACCACGACCCAGTGTTCGCAGTTTGAGCCGCCTAGTACTCTTAAGGTGGTAAGTTCGCCGTTCATATCTTCAAATTCGATATCCAATGGATTGCCCATACATTGCTCACAAAGATGCTCCTTTTCAACTCTTGTAATCGCCGTAGAAAGAGTAAGGGTGATAGATGACGCCTCACAGCGTTTGAATATGGCAGTCGACCGTATGCAATGGGGAGCGCAGGAGTGGCAATTTGCGGATTTGTACATGCCTGATGACCCTTCACCGTATCAGAAGGATGTAGGAATACCTTGTATCATGCTTATTCACGGAGGTTTTTGGAAAAAATCTTGGACCAGTGACTTGATGAAACCGATTGCACAAGACCTTGCGCAAGCAGGTGTTGCAGCGTGGAATATCGAATTCAAAGGTTGGAGTGAAGGTGATGAGGGGGTTTGGATGGATACACTCTCAGATGTGTTACGGGCTTGGGGTCAACTTGCACTGCTTCCAGGAATCGATATCACTCGCTCAATGGTCATGGGTCATTCAGCAGGTGGTCATCTTGCACTTTTACTAGCGGCAAAAGCCGAAAGGAAACCTTGGTTGGCCATAGCTCAAGCACCGATAACAGATTTAATTGGTGCAGACCATGCTAAACTTTCTGATGAGGGAGATGCTGTTCGCCGATGGATTGGTTGCAGCCCCGAAGATAATCCTACTGTGTGGGAACAACTCAATCCGATTAGCCACCCACCTGTTGCCCCCGTATTGCTCATCCATGGTGAGAATGATGAAGAAGTCCCAAAGGAACAATCCGAAACCTATGCGCGTATCATGGCTGCAAAGGGTGCTGATGTCCAGAAACTGTGGCTCCCTGGCGGCCATTTTTCGATTATAGATGTTGCATCGGATGATTGGTTAGTTGAATTAGATGCGATTCTTGATTGGCTTTGAAAAACGAAAGACACTTTGAGGAGTAACCTCTGCCCCAACCATGGACCTCCTTGGTAACGACTTCCCGTATTCTTCCGATGCTCTAGTTGGCAAGCATGCATTGGTGTGCGGTGCAAGCAAAGGTATTGGAGCGGCGACTGCCAAAATGCTGGCAAAAGCAGGTGCAAGCGTAACAGTTTGTGCTCGCAACGGTGAGGCTTTAATCGCACTTTGTGAAGAATTGTTTGAACTTGGGAGTGGTGAACATTCATCTTTAGTTCTCGACCTTGAAGATACCACTGAAATAAAAAATGGAATTGAATTATTACTTGAAGAACGTGGACCAGTTCATGTGTTGATTAACAATGCAGGTGGGCCACCCGGTGGCCCTTTGCTTGAAAATTCAGTTGAAGATTTTGAAGCACCATTCAAGCGCCACCTTCATGCGGCTCATACATTAACGCAATTATTGGTCCCGACAATGGTCGAAGAAGGGTATGGGCGCATCATACAAATCATCTCGACTTCTGTCAAAGAACCAATTCCAAATATTGGACTTTCCAATACTCTACGCGGGGCAATGGCTTCATGGGCGAAGAGTTTGTCACGGGAACTTCCACCTTGCATCACCATTAACAATGTCTTACCTGGTTTCACCAACACCGAACGTTTGGATTCACTTGCCTCCTCCATTCATCAGCGAACTGGAAAAAGTATCGAAGATGTTCATGAAGGTTGGCTGAGTCAAGTTCCAATTGAACGATTGATTGAACCTTTGGAAACCGCATCGGCTATTGCGTTCCTTGCATTGCCGGCATCCGGAGGAATTCGCGGCGTTAGTCTTGCCGTAGATGGTGGCCGATTGCGGAGTATTTGATCACTTTTTGATATCAAACCATACTGGATAATGGTCAGATATTTCGCTGTCCGAAAATGATGTGTCAACACCCCATGTTCCAACCAGACGTCCATCGAGGTCACCATTGGTTACAATTCGGTCATAAGCACAATAACTGTCTGAAACAGTTGTATCGACATTGTTTTCAATTAACCATGTATAATTGGAATGAGCCAAGGGTGAATTCGATAATTCGTTTGAGGATACATACGTGCATGCTGCATTGAAATCACCGAGAATGACTACTTCAGATTCGTTAGGATTATTCTCAAGATAAGTGTCAACAACATGAGGTAACGCGTTGATTTCACTTAATGCTTCAGCGGGTTTTGTGTGAACGGTGATAAGACTCAAATCAAAACCCGTATCCGTACCATTTGTATCCAATAATTGAAATTGTGCGATGAAGGGTTCTCTTTGAAACGAATCATTGGCGCTGTCATCATGCAGAGTGCCATTTCCCATCGCTCTAAATACTGAGGTGTTGTAGTAAAAAGCATACTGTTCTTGAGACGATTGGTCATCATCTTGCAATCCACTTCGGGGACTTAGAACCATGTCCCAAGTTGTGTTTGATTTGGCATTAATGGCATCAAGGAAATCATAAGGCACTGTTTGGTCCATGTCTTTTATCTCTTGTACAGCAACCAAATCATAATTCAAAATAGTGTCTACAAGAACCTCCACAACCGCTGGTTTACCCATTTTGGTTTCGCCAAATACTTTGATGTTAAAGGTAGCAATTCGTGCAACTTCAGAGCGATTCAGTTCCGTGTCACGAGCATCATCATTTGTAGTGTTGTTCTCAATGTAGATTGTGGTCACTTCTTCCTCGCCTGGCACCAAGACATAAACGACTTCTGTGTCATTGGAAAGTAAAGATTGCAAAGCGATTGGAGCAAGAATAAGGATTGCCGCAAGGCTCAAGCCTTGCAAATATCCACTATAGTCACCCATATTGTGCGGTATGACCTATGGGTTATCAACGTTTAACTCTCAACTAAGCAAACACATAGGTTCTTGACGCGAAGGGATAGCGCACACACATGAACGGGGAAGTAAATGCTGAGCAAGCCCGTCGAATTCTCGATATGCTCACTGCTGGTGGTGCAATGGATGACATCAACACTGCACTTGCCCTTCGTCTCGTACCTTTGGCATTAGAGTTAGAAGATGCTGAACTTAGTGAAAAGTTGCTCCACCATGCAAAAGCCAATGCTTCTGACGACCTTGAACGTAGTTGGGCTGATTTTGAAATCTTCAAGCATGCTCAAAGAGATATTGATGTGTTTGCTGAATTAGGTGCTCATTCTGAACTGTTAGAGGGTGGCACTGCATTAGCTGCGGCAATCTCACACCATGTAGCCTTACTTCACCTGAGTCAAAATGAATATGAAGAGGCACAAACATTTGCAACACGTTCGCTTCGACTTCGAGAAAGCATCGATGACAAGAAAGGTATTGCTTACGGTCTTGCGCTTCTCGAAACATGTTCAAAGAAATTAAATGACCATGACAATGCATTGGTCCATGGCACCCGTCGTATCGAATTAGCCATGCTGATGAAAGATGAAGAAGCACAAGTCGAAGCGATGGCTGATTTGGCTCATACACAAGCGACAATTGGAAATTTTGCTGCTGCTAAAGATTTGTATGAACAATCACTCAATCTGTCAGTCGAACTTGAAGACTTGTCTGGGCAATTGGTGGCTCGATGGGGCCTAGCAGACATCGCAGAAATTGCAGAGGATTATGAAACTGCTATGCTTCACCTCTCAGATTGTCTTCATTCATTCCTCAATGTAGGCCTTCCATCGCCTGTGGCTGTTCGACAACGTATCGAAGACTTGGCTAATTTCAATTCAACCAACTCCAAAAAAGCCAATGAATAATCATCCAAATCAGCCACACTCGTTATGATGTGGTTTCGATTGGAAGGATTGGTGCCACCCATGGAGCATGATATTTTCTTCTCAATAAGTCAAACTCCGGATTCAACGGGTTTGATTCCAACTGAGCAAGAAATGTTTGCAAATTATTTCCAGCAACTTGAGTGTGCTGATAAACTTGGATTTGGCGTAGGGTGGCTTGCACAAGCACATTTGTCGACTGAAATTCAAAAATCTAATTCAAAGCCAGTCGTTCCGCATTGGCAGGGTGAAGTTGGACTTTGTACCGATTTTCCACAATTAGCAATGGAATCGTTTAGAAGGACAAAATCCATCGAAATCGGAAGTGCTGTAGTCTCAATTTTGGCCTCTGGTGGCCCGATTGCCCAAGCGGAAAGGATTGCTAATACACTCCTCTTGCACGGCCTCAATCAAGATGAAAACCGTAAACTCCATGTTGGATTTTCAGCAGGTCGCTTTGAATTCATGGCTCGCCCATATGGTATAATACCTCGGAATTCGATTGAGGAAGCGGCATGGCCGGCTTTGCGCGGTCAAATATTCTTAGAAGCAAGTGACATCTTTTTGCGGCTCTTACGCGGAGATGTTATTAATTCCGAAATGACCTATTCGACCGTCCTTAGACGCAGTAATTTTCGCAGTGATGAAGATTGGGGAAAAGTTCAAAACGCTGCCGTAGAGTTTGAAAACTTAGCATCTGCTCCTGATGAAATTGAAATTCCAAAACGCTACATCTTTGAAGACTTGAAGATAATACCCCAAGACTTCCGCAAGGATTTGTTGGTCATGGTTGCAGGCACTCATGACCCAAAAGCGCAGGTATTTCTCAACACAATTTCACCCGTTAAAGTATTCAATTTATCAATCACAAAACCAGAAATTATTGACGCAACTCACGAACGAATGAGTGAAGTGTACCATGATAATGGTGGGGCATGGAAGAGAAGTGACATGCCACGAACATCTTTCGTGTTTCTAAATGCAGAAGAAAATCTAACTTCCGAACAGCAAAGCGTTGCTGCAAAACAAGAAGCAAAATTAGCACTTGGTGCTTATTGGAATGCATTAGAGGGTACTATCGACCCCTTGAAAGTAGAGAATGCCGCTCATAATGCATTGATTGGAAACATCGATGAAGTGGCCCAGCAAATTTGCGAACGCTTCCATCCTGAAGATCGGATTATGGCTTGGTTTGATTTCTTTAATCATGACTCGCAACGAGTCTGTAGAAATATGACCGCTTACATGAATCAGGTTGTACCTTTAGTCGAAAAAATGCTTGCAGAGAGGTGAAAAAGTGGCAATTGAACACGATACGCCTTCAGCAGTTGAACCTGGTAATCCTGGCAGTTCACTGTTTCCAGATTCGCCGCTTGGAGAAAAGGTCGAAGGAATTCCAACTGGTCGTGAAGTAGCATGGGAACCGTTGGTAGATTATCGTCGAAACGGTGTTTCAGAAACCACTATTCATGGAGCCATCGCTTGGTCCCATGGTGATGAAGTCATCCACTCCTTTGGTGGAAATGTGCTGTGTTATGGTCGTTCAATGATGAAGCCATTTATGCTCAAAGCATTCACTGAAGAGTTGGAGGATACTTCTTGGGAGCAAAAAGCGATTGCTGTTGCTTCTCACAATGGCGATACGGAGCATGTCGCTGCAGCTCAATCACTTCTTTCCGAAGAAGAATGGCCACTTATGCTTACACCATTGGATGTTCCATTGATTCAATTTGGACGTCAAGTTCGACGTCCTCGCCGCTGGTTCCACACATGTTCTGGCGAGCATGCTGCTATCCTACATGGATGTCGTAAGAAAGGATGGAATCGAGCAGGATACACCTTGCCCACCCATGAAGTATTCAATGCCTACATGGTAGAATTGCGTACATATCTTGGTCAGGACTGGAAACCCTTGCGTATTGCAAAAGATGGATGCGGTCTCCCTACAGTATCAAACACCGTTGCAGAACTTGCTCAAATCTATGCAGGATTGGTTCGTGATAAGGACAAAGATTGGATCTGGGAAGCCATGGTTCGACATCCTGATTTAGTCGGTGGTTTCAATCGTCTTGATTCGACTGTTCTCAAGGCAGGAAAGGGCAAGGTCATCGCCAAAGAAGGGGCTGATGGCTTGCTTGGACTGGCGATTGAACACCCAGATTACCCCAAAGGTTTGGGAATCGTCGTCAAGATTGCACATGGCTGGAATTCTCAAGCGATGTGGTATGTCGCTCGTGCCGTACTCGGAGTACTTGGAATTGATTTGCGCAATCCCTATCCGTTGCATCGTCAAAAAGCATTCATTGTACCAGGCATTGTTCCTGAACATTACTTGGAGCGACTTGAAACATTGCCAACATGGGATGAATGGGACCCTGACCAAGACCGTTGGTTGTATGATGTGGAGGCATGAACATGCTCAGCATCCAGAATTTTATTGATGGTTCTTTTCATCATGCTGCTGATGGCGAATTCCTCGAAGATTTCAATCCAGCTACAGCACAATGTATTGCCACCATTCCGCGTTCTAAGTCTGTAGATATTGAACCGGCTGTAGCCGCTTGTCAGGCTGCACAATCTGCTTGGAGTGCATTATCTTTGGACCAACGTGCTGATTGGCTGGACCGAATTGCTGATGCTCTTGAACAAAAAGCAGAGCGTATTGCTCAACTTGAATCAATGGACACTGGTAAACCAATCGCATTATCTCGACGAGTTGATGCCGCACGCTCAGTCAGCAATTTCCGGTTTTTTGCATCATTTGGTAGAGAGCAATCCGAACTGACCTTTCAAATGGAGGATGCAATGAATTATGTTCACCGTTCTCCTGTTGGAACTGTAGGTCTCATCACACCGTGGAACCTTCCCCTCTACTTGTTGACTTGGAAAGTTGCTCCTGCCCTGCTCATGGGAAATACAATCATCGCCAAACCAAGCGAAATTACACCTCTTACCGCCAATCTATTGGCCGAAACATTACTTGAACTTGAATTTCCAAAGGGTGTGTTCAATCTTGTCCACGGCCTCGGCCCTGAAGTCGGACAAGCCATTCTCGAACATCCGGATATCAAAGCGATTTCATTTACTGGAGGCACTGAAACTGGACGAATTGTTGCTCGAACTGCTGCACCAATGTTCAAGAAATTATCTCTTGAACTCGGTGGGAAAAATGCAACTATAGTGTTGAAGGATGCTGAGCTTGACAAAGCGGTTGATGGTGCGGTTCGTGCAGCGTTTACCAATTCTGGACAAGTGTGCCTTTGCGGTTCTCGGATATTTATTGAGGCAAGCCTCGAAGAAGAATTTACTCGCCGATTTATCGAAAAAGTCAATGCTCTTCAAATCGGCGACCCTCAGGATGAAAATACAAACATGGGAACTGTCATCTCACCGGAGCATTTGATGAAAGTTGAATCATACATCAATTTAGCAATAGAGGAGGGGGGAGTTATCCTAACCGGTGGCACCCGTGCAATGACTGGCTACAATGGACCAGAAGGAATAGGTGCATATTTACTCCCAACGGTTGTCGGAAATCTCCACTATACTTCTCGGTGTGCTACGGAAGAAATATTTGGGCCAATGGTGACATTACATGCATTCACAAGTGAAGAAGAGGCTTTGGAGATGGTGAATTCTTCCGAATATGGTCTTGCCGGTTCTGTTTGGACCAATGACCTAGAACGTGGAAGGGCGTTTTCTGCTCAAATAGATTCGGGAATTGTTTGGGTGAACACATGGCTTCATCGAGATTTACGAACTCCTTTTGGGGGTGTCAAAAATTCTGGCGTAGGGCGAGAAGGGGGGCGTTGGTCTCTGGATTTCTTTTCTGAAATGACCAATGTGTGTATCAAGAAGCACGATTCCAACTGACACACAAATATTCAAACGTAGTTCGTAAACCCTACTCGAATCACACTGCTCCATCATTGACCCTCTGTGAATTTGAGTGATGTTTCACCTGCGAGGGTTTCAAAACAAACATGCCCGTCGCACAACCATGTCGGTTCACAGTAAGGCGAGGAAAGTTACCACGCACACTCTTCAGGAAATGAAGCGTGCTGGTGAAAAAATCACCATGCTGACGGCTTACGATTACTCGCTTGCCAAACTTGTTGACCAAGCAGGTGTTGATGTCATCCTCGTGGGTGATTCTGCATCAAATGTTATGGCAGGACAAGTCACCACCGTCCCAATTACTCTTGAGCATATGATCTATCATGCGCAGTGTGTCCAACGTGCTGTCGATAGAGCATTGATTGTTGTCGATATGCCATTTGGAACATATCAAGGAAATTCTGCAATTGCATTGGAATCCGCAATTCGAATAATGAAAGAATCCGAAGGCCATGCTGTTAAATTGGAAGGTGGGACGGAAATTATTCAATCAGTTGAGCGTATACTCACTGCAGGTATTCCGGTAATGGGCCACTTAGGTCTTACACCGCAATCCATTTACAAATTTGGAACCTATACAGTTCGTGCAAAGGAGGATGAAGAGGCTGCAAAACTGATTCAAGACGCATTACTTCTCGAAAAGGCTGGGTGTTTTGCGATTGTTCTGGAGAAGATTCCACGTGAATTGGCGCTTAAAGTAAGTCAAGCCATTTCGATTCCAACGATTGGTATTGGTGCTGGACCTGATTGTGACGGCCAAGTATTGGTCTTGCATGATTTACTGGGCATTACAATGGACTTCTCGCCTCGTTTCCTTCGACGTTACCTTAATTTGGCCGAAGAAATTGATGGGGCTATCAAAAACTATTGCGCAGATGTACGTTCGGGAGAATTTCCGAATAATGAAGAGAGTTATACCTCGTAATCACATAAATTGTGTGTAGACTAATACACTACCTGCAAATGCACCTAAATCGATTCCAATGGCATGCCACAAACCATATCTGAACGGTGGTAAATGATAACGCCCCCAATCGGTGCTCACCCACACCCAAACTAGTAGAGCACCGTATCCTCCACAGAAAATTGCACCCCATCCAGATAACCAGATAATAGAAAACAGCAGACTTAGGGATGAGAGGCCAAGAGTGTATTCTTTCCATCTTGATGCCTCATCACCAACTAGAACCTTGTACAATAATGGAGAGAGTATTATACCAACTAGTAGGGCTCCATGTATCGGATTAGGCAAATTGATTTGCCCCACGTGTGGCATTACCTTCCATTGCCAAATACCACCGATTACAGCACCCAAAAAGGCTGGTGCCAAGATATGTTTTATCCCCGTTTCTACATCGAAGGCTCGTGCTAATAATGGCGCTTTGACTAGAACTTCGTGAGGTTCCTGTTCTGCCTCCATGCACTTGCCAAGTAGGGGGGTTGTTTGAGGGTTCGGGCGTGAAGGTTTGTGAAGGGTGATTCTCCGATGCCGATATAATCCCCCGGCACATGGGTTCATCCATGTCGAAGGGTGAAATTGTCGCAGGTTGTATAGCACCTCACCCACCACACTTGGTTTATGCAGAAAATCCTCCACAAAATGAACCGAAATCTGAAGGCGGATGGGAGCAGTTGCGTTGGGGCTATGAACGGCTACGGGAATCGCTTGCTGATGTCGAATACGATGCAATTGTGTTGCTTTCTCCACACTGGCAAACATATGTTGGAACACACTTCTTGGGATTGCCTCACTTCAAGAATCTCTCCGTAGACCCTGTATTTCCAAATTTATTTCGCTACAATTACGACCTTGAAATCGATGTCGATTTGTCTCGACAAATCCATGATAGGGCTAGTGAAGCAGGCTTAGCTGTCAAAATGATGGAGAATCCCGATTTTCGGGTAGACTATGGGACAATTACAACCGGACATATGTTCAATCCTGTGTGGGATAAGCCATTGGTTGTCATCTCTAGTAATCGTTCAAGACACTATTACTCGGTTGAAGTCATGCAAGAAATGATGATTGAATTAGGACGAGTAACCCGTGAAGCAATTCTGGCAAGTGGAAAAAAAGTTGTTGTTATAGCAAGTAATTCTCTCTCACATCGACATTTCACAACTGAATCAGCAATACCTGAAGACATGAGTAAAGAACATATCACTAGCCATGCCATGCATTTGTGGGATATGCGAATGATTGACTACTTCCGCTCTGGACAAGCCCAACGCATCCTCGATGAAATGCCAGAATTCACTGAACAAGCCATCGCAGAAAGTGATGGCGGAGGTCTTTCATGGCTACTTTCTACACTCGACGTGCCATCTTACCCAGCAATTCTACATGGATATGGAACGATTATCGGTACTGGAAATGCAATTGTTGAATGGCCTGCTCGAAACTATAAGGAGGCGAGTGAATGAGTGACGGAGAATTAATTGGCTCGTATATTGTTCCAGTTCATCCTCATACCGTTTTGGTTCCAGAACAAAACGAAGGATGGGGGCGATTACGTGATGCCTTTGAAGACGCAGCACAACGTATCAAAGACAGTGAGGCAGACCTTTTGATCATCTATTCCACAACTTGGCCAAGCATCATTGGACACCAAATCATTTCAGACCCGAACCCAGAATGGGTGATGGTTGACAATGACTTCCATGATTTAGGCTCTATTCCATATTCCTTCAATATCGATGAAAATTTCGCTCATGCTTGGAACGAAGCAAATCAAAAACGAGGTCTCAAAAGTCGAACTATTGCTTACCATGGATTCCCTATCGATGTTGGCTCAGTTGTTGCATTAAAACTCCTGAATCCAGATAATGCAATCCCTGCAGTAATCGTTTCATCGAATGTATATTCAAATCGTGCAGAAACTACGGTTTTAGCAAAAGCATGTATGGATGTTGTCAAATCAACTGGAAGAAAGGCAATCGCAATTGCGGCTATGTCCCTTTCCAATCGAATGTTTACCAAACCCATTGAACCAAAAGATGACCGAATACATTCACTCAAAGATGATGAATGGAACCACAAAATCTTAGAATTCTTAAGTGAAGGACGGCTTGAAGATGTTGGTCAGTTATCTCGTACTATTCATCAACAAATTAGAGTAAACAAAGTGGTTACATTCAAACCGATGTGGTGGCTTTCAGGAATGAATCAAAATCGAAATGATTTGACTGGCGAGGTCCTTGCCTATGAAGCACTTCATGGTGCAGGTGGAGCAGTAGTTCATCTAGACCCTGCCCCCTCAGGGACTGGTGATAAGGAATACGATGAAGATGATGTAGAATATTTCTCTGGTGAACGAAATGTATTGGATGCAGAACAATCTGCGACTGAAGAACTTGTTTCAAACGATTCTGATACTGGCGATAAGATTGAGCAAAATGGTCCTGCTCTTTGGGAACCTACAGAAAGCGAAGATTCCGTAAATAGCGCGGCTGCACCCAAACCAGTAGGTGCGTACCCACATGCGCGCCGTGTTGGAGATCTGCTCTATCTCTCCGGCGTCGGTCCACGCCAACCAGGTACAAACGCAATCCCCGGTGGTCCAATACATGATGAAAGTGGAACGACTTTAGATTATGATATCAAAGCTCAAACTCAAGCAGTTATCGATAACATAACTCGCATTCTTGAAGAAGCAGGTGGTTCGATTGATGATGTACTCGATGTCACGACCTTTTTGGTTGATATGGACCGTGATTTCCAAGGCTATAATGAGGTCTGGGCTGAAACACTTGGCCAAGTTGGACCAACTCGAACAACACTCGCGATTCGCGCCCTCCCTACTCCGATTGCCGTTGAAATGAAGGTCATTGCCAAAGCCCGGTGAAAAATAATTTCCGCATTCCGGCAAAGTTCATTGTAAATAAACGAAAGAAAATATATGCTTTAGTCGTATCGGCTCAATTATTAGCCTTATATGGTTGGATTTCGGGGATTGAGGATGCCAATTGATACAGCCGGAAAAATACTCAAAGGTGACCTGAAAGGGGCTATGAAGGATGTTGGTAAAGGAATTGAGCGTACACTCGGATTATCCGGCGTAATCATAATTTCACTATCGGCAATGCTCGGTTCTGGCCTGTTTGTTTTGCCCTCCATGGCTGCAGAGTTAATGGGGGATGGAATGTGGTTAGCCTACGTACTTGCCGCAACAGTCGTACTACCTGGGGCGATTTCCAAATCGGAAATGGCATCAGCCTTACCGGTATCTGGAGGTACGTATGTGTATGTCGAACGAACCTATGGACCTCTGATTGGAACCATTACTGGGTTAGGATTGTGGGCTTCATTCCTACTCAAGGCTTCCTTTGCCCTGATTGGACTCTCAGCATACATGTATGCTTTTACATCCTTTTTTGACCTTCAATTCAATACAATTAATGTTTCACTCTCAGTTTTAGTTTTGATCGTCGTGATTAATATTCTCGGCGTCAAAAAGATAAAATCCATTCAAGCACCAATTGTTGGTTCAGCCGTTGTGTTCCTCCTTTTGCTTTCGATTGCTGCCTTATTTATGGACTCCACGGAGTTATCACGACCCGGTAAAGCGGCATTTGAGGCTGATTCGTTACTCTTAGCAGAAACCGCAGCACTTGTCTTTGTAGCCTATGCAGGAGTCACCAAAGTTGCTGCAATTGCTGGCGAAATAAAAAATCCCGGGACGAATCTCCCGAATGGGATGTATTTTTCACTCCTGTTTGCGACCTTATTGTATGCAGGTGTCTCCTATGTATTGATGGCTGCATTACCTGACCAGTGGTGGATTCATGATGGCCATACTGCTCAAGATCCGATTTACATCTTCGCCACACACGTAGGCGGGCAAACAATTGGTCTCTTAGCTGCACTTCTTGCGATATTTACCATGGCCTCGATGGCTTTAGCAGGAATTTTGGCATCGTCTCGATATCTTTTCGCCATGTCAAGAGACAGTTTGTTACCTCAATTATTTGAAGATTTGAACCCAAAGTGGGAAACTCCCCATTGGGCTATTATCATTACAGGTGTTATGATGGCTTTTGCAATTCTCTTTTTACCAGTCTACGATGTTGCTAAACTTGCTTCTGGATTCCAAATCATGGTATTCATTGTCATTAACTCATGCGTGATAGTCTTACGTCAACTCAAATCAAATATTGATTGGTATGAACCAACCTACAAAGGGCCGTTCTATCCTTTCATCCAAATATGGGGGATCGTTGCCGGAATTGTACTTATTTGGTTGATGGGAGAAAAGGCGTTTATTGGCGCTGGTGCTGCAATTCTCATTGGCATGGGCACTTACTATGGTTACGGTAAAAATCATGCACATCCTCGTGAAACTCCTTTTGAGACCTTCCGAAAACAATTCACAAACCCAAGTAAAGCGGAACATGACCGACGGGTTGCGGTCTTCCACGCTGCAGACCTTGGTGGTAAAAATCACCTAACACTCAGCGAGTTCCAACATGCCTTGGAGTCTCTGGACTTCAATTTCAGCAACGATGAGTCAAGATTAATTTTCCATAAAGCAGACATCAACAGCGATGGCTTTGTCGACATTGATGAATTCGTCACGACGTTTGAAAATAATATCCTAGAAGAGGAGTGATTAGCCAAAGAAAAGGCTTAACAGATGACATAGATTCATCAAGGGATAAACAATTTCACTTGCGAATAGTGAAATAAGTGAATTACCTTGCCAACAAGCAACAATTGGTAGAAGCCACAATGTTTGCTTCAAGTCATCTGAATCCACAAGAGGTGTCGAATTTGACACTCTATTCGCCCCGGGTCCAAGAACCATCAGCACCAACGTTCCAATATTGTATTTCACTGCTGACATCGACATACCAACCGCTTGACCCTTGTTCAGTTCCTGGTGCTGCTTGCATTACTCCTACATCCGCAGCTTGTTGAGCCAAAGAAGCGCGTAACTCATCGGTCAAGGTAATACCCGATTTATCATCTGCCACAGAACTGTCTTCTTGCAGTTCTTCTGTAATGACGTCCTCTTCATCCTCGAATTCGTCTTCATATTCTTCATCATCCTCGAAGGCATCTTCAATCCATTCATCTTCTTGTTGATTTGCTCGCCGAACTAAAACGACTAATGTGACAAGTATGAGGGTTAACAAAAATATTCCCAACCCCATTGCAGTATTTGTTGAACCGACAGCCCCTCCAAGAAGAACTGCTTCAACATCAAAATAATTTTGTGAGATGAGACCATTCCAAAGAACGTTGCACGAACGGTCATTACCAGCCGAAGACACATCTAATTCCCAAGTATCAGAAGTGACATGTTCTGCAGAACCAGATGTACAACTGACAGTGGTATTTTTGGCATCGACATCTACGATGTTATCAAACATATCAATACCTTGAACACGCAACAAAACTGTATCGCCTTGTGCAATACTTTGGTCTTCAATCGAAGAAATGAGCCGTACAGCATCACCAGGCTCTACTGTAAGTGGAATACTGTGCGTCGCACTGTCTTGAACCAGTTCAAGGGAATATTCCCCTGATGTTTGACCAATAAAATCCCAATACCCATTGCCCGATGAAGAGGCTTGTAAGGTTCCGAATTGAGACTCTAATGTAGTGGTTACCTCTGTTGAAGGAGCGAGATTTCCATGCGCGTCAATAGTTTGGATAATTAATTCACTGGCCACACCAGCTTGCACTGTCAAACCATCTTCCACATTGGTGATGAGATTACGTGCATCACCTGCAACGACAGTCAATCGAATTGTTGCGAAAACGCCATCCGCATTTGCTCTAATCTCATGACCTCCGACCTCTGTTGGATTCCATTGGAGGTCTGAAAGAAGAATATCTACGGTTGCATCCAAACCATCAACAGTCCAATTCAATCCAATTTCCTCTAAAGGATTGGAAAAAGCGTCAAAGAATAATGGTTCGAGTGCTAAAGCAGTATCTGATGGCAAAATTTCACCTTCGCCGTTTAATTGTATAAAGGCTAGGCGCCCTGGAAGAGATTGAGTTTGCAATACAGGTTCAAAGCGCGTATCAGTCGCAAAATCAAACCAAGAACCTTCTAATCTCCATATCATGGTTTGTTGAGAAGTAATGGTTGCATATCCATTGTAAGCAATAAATTGAGAGTCATTTCCATTTATCATGGTCACCGAACCATTCACCATCCATTCATTGCCAATGACGTCAATTGCTGTGAAAAGAACTGTGCTTTGTTCTCCGGCTACCAAAGACGGTGATGAAAGTTGCAAGAAGGTATCAATGGCATTACCATGAATCACTTCAACCATCAAAGTCGATACAACACCATCATCGACTACTCGTAATTCATGCATCCCCATTGCACCAGGTGACCAATAAACTGCATCGTTCATGGATGTTAATCCTCCACTGGTCACTGAGAAATTTTCAAGAGGTGGGGTGATAGTTCCAGTATATCCTTGTGAATCCGTACGCATTGCAGCAATTTCATAAGATGCGCCTGCGGTGAATTTTTGATCTTCTGACAAAACTACAACTTGGGAAAGTGCAGCATTAGCAGGGACGACTCGTATCATTCCGGCACCAGTTATATTACCTGCTGAAACACTGATATTCCAATATCCTGGATGTGATGCAGTAAACCAACCGGAAGGTATGATGCTGCCATTTTCAACAGTCCAAATTCTATTGCCTGCTTCAGTTATGTTCATCTCGAATCCATTGATGTCCAAAAGATGAGGTGAGATGAAGATTGAATGTCCGCTTCGAACCTGCAACCCCTCGTCAAAGGTGAATTCATACGGATTTCCAGCTGTAACTTGAATGGTTGCAACATGTTCCATTTGATGGAGTCGAGCGCGGATTGTGTAATTACCGACATCTTGGGGTGTCCATGAAGGGCTTCCAATTCCAACATAATTACCATCCACAGTCCATGCCGCATTTTGTGAAAATTGTGCATTACCCCGCGCATCGAGAAGATTGGCAGTGAGGAATACTGGGACCAGCGCCTGGGCATCCAAACTTGTGATATCGAGTGATTGTCCGGCACCTGCAGTAACTGTAATGTTAAAGGAGCCAATCAATCCATTATGAGTTGCTTCAATAGTGATTACTCCAGAACTCCAAGGGTAAAAGATTCCATCAGAAGAAATAGAACCATTGGAACTACTCCACACAACCTCTCCAGATGCAAGGTTATTGACTGAGTCGTATAATTCAGCCGAAAACATGGTGACTTCATCTGCAGAAAGAGTGGCTACATCTGCAATAACTTCAACCCTAACTGGTGTTCCAGCACGAGAAATTATTCCATTATCATCAAATGAAGGTGTGGTTAGTACAGGATGAATACTATGAAACGTAAACAAGATGATACATAGGGCGCAAAGCATGTTTCTCCTAAGATAACTCAAGGTTCGCATGATTACACCTTTGCCTTCAACATCTATCAAAGATATGGCGGATTAATCCGTCCATTCGCCCCATTCAGTATCGCCTTCTTGGCGGTACCACCATGTGCCATTTTCATCTTCAGCCCATTCGGTTCCATCATCATCTACGCGATGTTCAACTTGCCACGATGTATCATCGGCAGTAGCCGTCGTAATTTCCGGAACTGACTTTGCTTCAGGTGCAGGGCCAGATGGCCCTGGTGCTGGACTAGATGACTCATTATCATCTTCGTCATCATCTTCATCATATGAATAATCCTCATCGTCATCATAATCTGAACCTCCACCACGAAGGGTAGATACAAGCAAACCAAGAATCACAAGACTCACAATTGCAATGAGAACAGCACCAACATAGTAAAGCGCCCCTCCTGCTTTGAAGAATCCGCCTACGTTTCCTTCGACTTGAACGGCTCGTTCCTCAGAAACTGTTCCTGCAGTGATGGTAATCGTTTGTGGACCATCATCGAGAGTCACTATATTCCAAACACCTTGACCTTGATTCAATACTTCTGCACGACCTGTTGCATCAACATCTGCACTCGAAGGAATTGGTATAGGGTTGAGATATTTATCAAAAGCCTTGACGGTCACAGTGAAACTGCCTAATTGGTCAATGGATTCAGAAGAAAGTTCAACCGTAAGTGAATCCACAATATACAGTGGGTCTACAGAAATATTTTCCCAACTTTCGACAATGCCTGTCGAGTAAACTAAAGTGTGTGTTCCAGCAATAGTGGCGGTGTAGATGTACGTACCATCGTCTTGGCCAGCTGTAATGTTTTCAACAGTAACTCCATCTTCAGACCATTCCACAAGTTGTGGGAATGTGTTTCCATCAGCGTCTTGACCTGTGATGACAAATGAAATTTGACCGCCAGCAGTTTGTTCACTGGTGTCAAGAATGGCCGATATAACAACTGCTTCACCATGATGAACCACCATAGTCACTTGGTCGCTGACATTGAAGCCTGCATCGTTGATAGAAGAAGCGGAAATACTCCAATTACCAACGCCTGAGGCTCCCCAACGCATGTCGTCATTCAGTAAAGAATCCGTAATCAGTTCCACTTCACCTGTATCAAGATTGGTGAGATACCATGCCAAAATACTCGAGTCAATTGTATTCATATCCAAATCATAGAGTTCTGATGAGAAGTCGATGTATTCATCGGCTGTTAAGTCAAACGCTGTATTTGAAGCACCATCCGAGCCTGCGGCAGAAATGATGACTGAATTCAAATCGCCATGTGATACAGACACATTGATGCTCACATCGTGTTGGAGAATACCATCATTGTAACTAGCAGTAATTGTATAAGGAGTCTCTGAAGCATAGTATGGAACAAATGTTGTTTCATCGCCTGTCAATTGTTCGAGGAATGATTGTGATGACCATTCAGGGTGTTCAATTAACCAGTTTGCAGAAACTATCCATCTGTTATCCTTCTGGTCATATGCCTTCACTTTGATATCAATGATATCATCTGAAGTAATGTCAAATGATTCCCATGTGGAGACATTATTGTCAACAATCAAGAGTAACGAAACAATTGCTCCTGCTTCAACAGTGATAGTAATTTGAGCAGAAATGGTTTCATAAGTTGCTTCAAGGATTTTTGCACCCCGAGAGGTTGGAGTCCATATTGCTGGCGCACCAACCAGCAATTCACTGTCCTGTGGAGTCACCCATTGGTCGGAATTAAGCAATACTGGCAAACGGTTTCCTCGTATATCGATACGAGTCGTATTGATCCAAACCTGCTCATCGGCAGTAATGGATGTCGAGGAAGATGCGAGTTCCAAACTCGCCATTTGACCATGGCCAACTGTAAGCAACAGAGAACCTCCAGCACCAGATGTGGAGGTTAGATTCAAATGCCATACGCCAATGTGATCGGGGAAATATTCACTTGAAGTTTCACTGTAATTTCCATTTGTAGTCGTCCACGTAAGGTCACCTGCTTCACTGACATCAATAATTTCATTACCAAATTGGTCATACAATGTGTGGGTCACCGCACACCAAATCCCTGCAGGAACTGTTCCTTGGCATCCTTCAACTACAAAGTAAGAAGGAAGTCCTGTTTCGACAGTGATGGAAACCGTGGTTGTTTGAGTTGTGCTGGTTAGGTCCACCCAAGAGACTTGAACGGTTTGAATTCCACTTGCATAAGGAATGAACAAACCTTCTGTACTCGAATCCATACTACCATTGCTTGGCAAATAGTTGATGGTTTGTCCTGAAACTATGTTTCCATTTTGGTCAACCACTGATGCTACAATCTGCAGAGAATTATCTGCAGAGATTGTTGCCGATTCGGGATTAACAACCAATTCAACAGGTGCACCAGGTGTAACCGTAACGATTTCGCTAGAACAAATTATACCGAAACATGCCGAAATGGTGTGCTGGCCAACTGCATATGGGGTAAAGACTCCTGTTTGTGAGATGCTTCCATTTGTAGCACTCCAAACAACAGGCGCATTGATAGCCATGGTCAAATGGTCGTACGCAGCATAAGAAAAGGTCACAGAAGTATCTGCATCTGTCGATGGAGCTGTCGGCGTCAAATCAATTGAGGTCACATTAGTGTGATTCAACAATATTTTCGGCCTGTTGTCTTCCAAGCCATTTTCGCTTGATACAAAGTTAGCAAGTAATGTTCCACGGTTAGGAGTGGCAATAATAATCCAAGCATTGTCGTTGTCAATTAGCATTCCATTAACTCCAATGTCGAACCATACCCAACGCTTATCGCTCATGTCAGAATCAACGAAAGTAGAAATTGGTGTAGCATCATAATCGATACCTGCTTGCATTCCAGGGGCACCCCATGCGCCTGAAGAAGCAGTGGATGAAGCATTCCATGTCGAGGAGGATTGAGCCCATTGACTGTTAATAATTCGATGAACACTAAATGTCATTTCATTTGCCCCGCCAGTGAAAAGCCAGGAATCCAGATAAAGTCCAATACTTGCAGAATGGATATTTGAAAACGCAGGCAGAGGGACTTGGCTGTTATCTAAAGCAAAGGTGAATCTGGCTTCCATACCAGCATTGGCACCGGAGTAGGTACCCAATTCTACGAGTGCAGCATCGCCAAAGTTTGTTGTAGGATTAACTTCACTGAGATGTGTTTCGCGAATATTTGTATGGCCAAATTGCATTACTTCGTTACCGGTTTGGAAGGTGTATGTATAGGTGAGGTCGCTATTATCGGCATGATGAGGGTCTCCGATGGCAAAACTCCAACGAGAGGAAGAAGGCCCAGGAATTGATTGATTGACACCTTGTACCCACCAAGTAAATACTTCACCAGTAGTAAGAGAATCGGTAAATCGGAATGTATTACCGATAATTTCATTCGCTTCCCAAGAATTGAATTTGTAGACACCAGTTTCATTTGCAATCGTCACGACATATCCTGTCGCCCCACTGACTGCTGACCATGAAAGAACTGGCTTGTCGTCGGGTTGCAAAGTTGGAGCAGAGATGTTGTAGAGTACTTGTCCATCTTGAGGTGATGTCAAAACAGGTTGTGCAGGTGGTTGAATACCATTGACGTTATCGACATACTGTACAACTAATCGAGGACGGTAATCTTCATTGCTTCCTTCTGATGAATAGAACGCATGGCTGGTTGAAGGAGTCCCTACTGATTTCAGCAGAATTGTCATCGTCAGATTTCCGTTTGCCACATTGCTTTGAGCAAGACTGGTGAGGTCCCATTCGACCCAGCCAGATGCTGGAGTGAGGGTAAGGGTCGAGCGAGTGATTTCACTTGTCATACAAGGAACATTGGTGTTCCAAGTAACTGAAGATTCGGAAAATGTTGAACATGCATGTGCCGAAATCGTAGTTGATGTCGTCCCGGTTACGCTAGTTCGATACATTCCTAGAATCATCGATGTTGGAGTCATGGCTGTTGGCCAAGGCATTGAACTCAAATCAAATTCAAGATAAATCTGACTTTCTCCCGTTCCAGATGAAGAAGTTCCTAGATTAAGTTGAGTCGCCGAGCCAATATTGCCTGTTGCTGAAGAGGAAATTTCTGCATCGGGGACATCGGGGAGAAGACCTGTTTGCGAGAATATGGAGCCACGGCTAACTTGAACAGTATAGTTCCCTAATCCATCTGTGAAACCTTGATCTTCTGGAATACGGAATTTCTGAACATTTGACCAGTGCCCGATTCGGCCATCTTGGTCACCACGAACACGCCAATATTTCCATTCGTCACCTTTCGTAATATTCGTAGCTGACAAAGTGAGGTTTTGAACATCCCAAGTCGCATTGAAAGTACTACCATTCACTACTAAATTCGAATCGAAGCATTCTAAATCTTGAGTCATTCTACCTTCGGAAGAACCACACAGAACCCAACTGGTGTGATTGCTATCTCCAGATGACCAATTTGCATCTACAACTTCAGTTCCACTTGGAGTTGATGCTGAAAGATTCCAAAGTGTCGAGCCATCTACAGGAACCATATTTGTTGGATTAGAAGGAGACCATGGTGATGTCAACTCATAATTCATGGTAAGTTTCGGGCGGTCTGAAATGCTTGAGTATTCACTGCTAGCAATATAGTATGTGCCATCGATTGTACCATCGATTTCTTCTGGTTGAATAATAATATTCAGACTCTCTTGCCCTCGTTCAATCGCATGTTGAAGTATTGCAGTGACGTTTATTTCAAAGGTACCGGTGCCATTAATCCAAAATCCACTTGTTTCGGGAATCTCGCTATCGGCCGAATGATACGCTCCAGTACCCATCCATGAGGTAGTATTGTTACCAGGATGAGACCAACTTGAAGATTCATCCCAGCCAGTAATCATTTCAGAAACAGTGACGAATATATCATCGGAACCTGCAACAACGCTGATTTCCAAAGTAGCATTATTGATTTCATACGATGAAGGGAAAGGAAGTGATGAGAAATCCATTTCAATCAAAGTTGTAGACTGCAGAATACTATTTGTTGAACTTTGACCAACTGCAAGATATGATGAGCCACCATTATTTGCAAGTGAATTACCTTCATCCAAAGTGGTGTCTTGAGTAATCATTGGATACAATTCTGATTCGACAATTGCACCCTCTTGAAGAGAAACCCAAGCATGTGTGGAATCAATTTCAGCAGCATCTGTATCTGGTATATGGAATATAGTTGAGTTACTTTGTGGGCCAATCATACCGGCTTGAACAGGTTGAACGGTCCAGCGTATGGTTTGTGCGTGGTTCAGAGAAGAGGTTGGAGTGAACGTGAGGTTCTGCAAATCAAATAAGGTCGAGTCAACACGTGAATCATAGGTGTAACGACCTGCCATATCGTCATCTGCATCCTCAAAAATATGCACTCGCCAAGCATCGACTGAATTCGAGGAATTGTGAGACCAACTGAATTCTGGCGTGTCATTTGGTATCAATGCATGTGAATTAGTGTCCCATGAGAACGAATTATTTGCTGGTCCAATGTTGATACCAGTCGAAGTTGGAACTGGACTTGTGCCGTTGGACCAAGTCAAATTGAGCCATGGATGTTGACTGGAAAGTCCTTCGGTTGAGGTAAAGGTGATTACATTCGGTCCGTTTGAATAAGCTGTTATATCATTGGATGCATATACCGCCAATGATAGTGTCGAAGAACCAGAGTCCAAAGCCGCCTGTACTGCTTCACTGACATCCCAAGTCATCCAGCCAGCACTGACTGAATCTTGCAAATCAACATATGGTCCAAGGTCGACACCGAGGTCTCGGCCACCAAGTTGCGACCAATTATTGGTTCCATCATAGGTTGTATCGTTTGCGCTCGTTGTCCAGTTTTGATACACTGGGCGAACAGCAATTGGTTCTCCTGCAGTGGAAGAAAATTCAGAATAGAGGCTCATTTGAGCAGAGGTGACCCGAGCATTAATTGGCTGTGGAATCGAATTCAGAGGGATTTTGATGAGCGAGATAGCCTGACGATTATACGCAACAGCACCGACTTTCAGTTGCGATGAAGAATTGTATGTATTCGACGCGCCGCTTCCCGATTCAATCACATATGTATCGAGGAAATTCGGTAGATTCAAATTCGGCATTGCTTCCCTGTGATGTAATTCAACTGAAGCACATGAGCCATCTTGACATGTTTGCCATGTGGTCAAATCAGGGATAGAGAAAGAAAAGGAGTTCGACCAATTGCCGATTTGGTTGGTTGAAGATATTGCCCGAATTCTCCAATACCATGTCACACCATCATCTAAATCCGTAACAGGTGTGTATGAAAAATTCGTAACATCAAACCCAGCATCATTCCAGGAAGTCTTCGTTTGAAGAGAGGTTGAATCGAAAGTTGGTGTTGTATCAAGTTGAACTGCCCAGCCACCGACGGCCAAATTACTTCCAAATGACCAAGTAAGTGATGGACGCTTATCCGGAGTGAGGTCAACTCCAGTACCCATAGACCACGAGCCATTCAATGGCGTAAGAGGGAGAGGGTCGCTTGGAACGACATTAGAACCAGGAACATAGACAAAAGTCAATTCAGGCTTTTGGGCATCTGCTGCTACACCAGGATACAACTGAACTTCACGGCTTTGACCGGTCCCAATTCCGAGGATTCCAATTAAGAAATCAACGCTACGATTCTCACGCATTGCGTTTTGGACCCCTAAGGTGACGTTCCAGTCGATACGGTCGCCAGTAACATAGGATGTATCAAGTTGAATTGAGTCGAGCAAAGAAGAACGTTCCCAACCCTTTGCACCTGACATTCCCCAGTTATTCGTTCCATCATAGGATGACCAAGTCGCACCATCATCGGTCCAATTGTGTTGCCGGCTTTCCCAAACAGCGACTTTCGGTGAATTGGTGGGGGTACTTCCAACCACCATCGAAAGGTGAGCTGATTCAACAGCGTATCCAGCAGGGAGGAGATTTGAGCGTAGATTACAGTTCAAGAGGCCAAGTGCTTCGATTGGATATGTGTTGTATGCGATGAGAAGTTTTGACTCCTCGTTGTAATTTTGCGATGGCGTACCACTGTCGATATATGTGTCAAGGCATTCGGGGTATAGACCATCATTTGTCCCGTTTCCATGCTTCATTCGGAACTCATATCGCTCGCCACCAAGCCATGTACTTTCGAGTGAACTAACAAGGAAACTGGATGTAGACCATGGACCATAACGCCCATCTGAATCTTGATAGGCCATTCTCCAAAAGTACATATTTCCAATATTTAATGCAAGGTCACCGGTCATGTTGAGTATGCCATCTGTAGGTGCGAAGTCATTATCCACTGCAGTGTTAGAAGCCCAAACTCGGTTCCTAAATTGTTCATCTGTTGCCAATTGAAGAATCATATCATGAGATGAAGAACTTGGAGTCCAAGAAACCGAAGGCGTCAGATTTGCAGTGAAGTTGTGACCTGATTGATTCCAAACAGCCTCTCCTGATAGAGGTGAAGTTAAACTCACGGTTGCTAAAGGTGCTGTTGGCCCCCATGCATAGGTAATAGAAACTGCAGGTTTCTTGGCGTCATCAGCTGCATCCGATGAATAAAACACGGCACTCTTGGTGCCTGTGGACGAATACGCTTCGTTTTGACCGCGAGCTGTAATCATGAAGTCCGCACTATCAGTTGAACCACTTTCCAACCATGATTGCAAGACGTCGGTGAATCCAAAGCCGAATTTTGAACTAGCTTGAGAACCGTTTATTCCAGTATCAGAAGCGGTTGATGAATAGACACGCCCACCATCTGTCCAACTATTGGCGTTGGAACCTCGATTCCAAGTGACTTCACTTTCTATCCATTGATTTGGAACCATTTCATGCATGGAGAGAAGTGCATTATTTGAAGATGAATCACGCGTAAGGTTGACTTGTGCATCAACAATTGTTGCATTCGATGGAAGACCAAGTAATCCGAGGTCTAAACGGATATGAATGAGTGATTCTTTATTCGAAGTCACGCTGGTTTCCATGATATCGGATGAACCATATTTGCTATTCTTACTCAGTTGATTTGAATAGGAGTCTTCAATGAAGTTCCCAACTACTCCCAAGTCGTCAACATCAACTTCGATACTTGCCGTGCCATCACCATTATCCGTGACAGAATGGGCCGGAAGAAGGAACTTCTTGGTCACAGACCAATCGCTCAAGGTATCGGTTGAATCCATGCTCCGCACACGGTAATACATCTTTGTGCCGTTTGAGAATTGCTCTGAAACAGGAACTGAAAATGTTCCGCTGGTCGTCGTTGTGGTAAACGTATCCCAGATGGTAGAATAATGCCATTCAAGATCATTTGCCACCTTGAATTGGTCATCGAGAGAGAGTTGGTATTCAACATGGTCTCCAACTAAAGTGTTGTAAGAAAGTGTAGGGGTTATGTCTGCAGACAAAATCAAGTCTCCACTCATCAATGGCATATCATCAACAGCGAAATCCGAGACGACCGAACCGCCGTTACCTGCTGCTGATGCCGAAGTCACAAGAACAAGTTCGGGCTGATATAACAGATTAGTTGAATCAGAGAAATAACATTCATACTCAGAATCAAGTGCTGATATGAGGAAACTTACCGTGGATTCATTCGATAGAGCGGCTTGCTGAGCAATTCCAGTAACATTGAGTGAAAAGGTGCCGTTGGTAGAGGAACGGAATGGCGGCTCCCATGCCCCACGGTCACTCGTACTGTCAGCACCAAAAGTACTCCAAGGATTACCAATATCTGATTGAGACCAAGTTGCAGTGGTTGAATTCCAAGTGGAAAGTGATGCTGGATAGATGATGATATTTGATGATGAAACTGAACTTTCATCACACACAATGTTCAATGTTGCCGAATGTACAGTATCGGAGGAGGTGAAATTCATTGGGAATTCAAACAACAGTCGACTCTCAAACCCAGCGTCAGAAACACCAAGATATCCTGTGCTACTTTGATTGTAATTTGTGGTTGGATTGAATTCGTCGATATAAGTATCAGCGGAAGCAGATATCATTGAAGTGACGAGCGAAACGCTGTGCTGCTCAGCGAGTTCCACCTCATAATCCATCGCTTGAGGTAACAGTAAATCTGCAAATAGGAACATCAAAACTAGGAAGATGGTCAAAGTGGTCCGACGGGGGGCAGTCTCGCGTAGCATGGGGCTCATCGCGTTCAAGACCTGCGCCATATACTGTCTTTTCCCTTCCGTGCCTATGGGCCCCCTTTCAAGAATACAAAAAAATAGCCAATAACAATACATTTCCTACTTTGATTTTCTTCGATAAAAAGGAGAATGTTCAAGGAGGCTCGGCAATGACATCCATGCATGAGCGAACTTTGGGTTGAAAAGCACCGCCCCCAGTCAGTCAACCAAATTCGCGGTCAAGCAGCAGTTGTGCAGCGTTTGATCATATATTCTGAAAAGAAAGAGTTTCCTCATTTGTTATTTGCGGGCCCACCAGGGACTGGAAAAACAACTGCTGCAATGGCTTTGACAAAGGATGTATTTGGAAAAGAATATCGCCGGAATTTACTCGAGATGAACGCTTCTGATGAGCGGAAATTAGAAAGTATTCGTACCAAAGTAAAGCAATTTGCTCGTACCGCACCCTATGGAGGCGCCTCTTTCAAAATTATTTTCTTGGATGAAGCGGATGCTTTGACCAACGATGCCCAAGGTGCTCTACGCCGAATAATGGAACAGTATGCTGAAACATGCCGATTCATTTTATCTTGTAATTATTCTTCCAAAATTATTGAGCCAATTCAATCCCGATGTGCAGTGTTCCGATTCCGGCCCTTGGCAGATTCCGACGTCAATGCCCAAGTTCATCATGTGGCAAAGGAAGAAGGAGTGAAATTAGAAGATGATGCTGGTGAGGCTTTGACTCGTATCTCGCAGGGTGACTTACGTAAAGCACTCACTGGCCTCCAAGTAGCAGCAGCTCTCAATATGAAAGTAACACGTGAACTTATCTACGAAACATCAGCAACTGCTCCACCAGAAGCACTCCATCAATTCCTTATGGCGTGTCGAGATGATGGATTTCATGCTGCACGTCGACGATTACGCGAATTACTTGACAAATATGGCCTCGCCGGTACTGATTTTGTAAATCAATTACACCGCGAACTCTACACTGCGGATTTCCTAACAGAAGATGCAAAGTTGGACATGACTGAATGGATGGCTGAAGTCGATTATCGCTTGGTAGAGGGTGGAGGAGAACAAATTCAATTGGATGCTCTTACCGCGCGTCTTGTCACTCATTTGCGTGCATAATTTCACTTTCACTTTTCGGCAAGGGCGTTAGAAAACAACTCCTTGTATATCTCCTCGGCAGAGATATGACCACTCTTGTTAATCGCTGCTTGGACCTCATGTGTTGGACTGCTGCTGCACCGCTAATACACGTATTACGAAGAAGACAATTACAAAAGCAAACCCAAGAACAACGAGATGTGCATCGAATTAGTCGACTGCTCAACAAGATATTATTGGCTCACAGCGATTTACTCTCATGAGGGTAAGTCTTCAGGGAGTTGTTCAACGACCCTAAGTTTCCACTCGTATGTACGGGTGTTTTCCCAAGGATCTCCTTGTTCATAAATCGTCACGATGATGTTGTGCTCTCCGAGTGAAAGGTCAGTGCCTAGAAGTATTGCAAATGCTTGGTCTAAATCTCCATGAGGCATGAGTTTTGAACTGCGTTCAGTATTCGATATATTTCCTGTGTTTTCTGCGATAACCTCGGCATTGTCCTCCCAGAAATCAGCATGACTTTCAAGTTCTACATCGCCTGCATTATTGGAAAGTGTGACCGAAATTCTTGCCCCATCAACATTGACGTTGTCTGCCAATCCGAAGAGAAGCCAAATTTCCCCTGTCAGTATTGTATCTTCTTCCACTTCCCAAGTGAGGGCACCAGATTCACCCATACCTTTGGAAAAATTGAATTCTCCTCCTTCATTCTGAACCAAAACCCACTTGTCCGCTAATTGTGGCGCCACGATATCACCTAAAGGAGGATTCACCAGCAGGAAAGCCATGGCCAAGAAAGTGAACGTATGAAGAAAGCCCGCTTTGAACCAAGTTCCCTTAGTGTACAATTCATTGAAAGAAGATGGCATTACCATTCGATGCACTTGTGGAATTAGAAAGATTGCAGCCAATGGTGCCAAATAAAGAATGTCGGATTTTTCAACGGTGGTTCTAGGCATCAGAACATAGCGCATCAATAATGAAATAATCACGGAGAAACCGATTACAAGCCACATCGATGCGGTTTCTGCTTTTTCTTTGGCAACGTGTTTGACAGGGTCGAAAGGCTCGATACCAAGGTCGCGGCCACTGCGCCTTTTCATCCGCTCTTTACCCTCATCAGCCACACGTTTTTGGCGGTCGACAGAGGCAGCAGCCATAGCGGTACTGAGGTCAACCATACCATCTCCAAATGAGTGGAGTGCATGAAGGCTACGGTGAAATTACATCACTTTTCATCCGTATGGTTGAAATGGGGAACGCGACAGGCGAGAGATAAGCCGGGGTGGCGTAGTTGGTGGCGCGTCGGACTCATAGGGCAGCCTACAAGGCAATCGTATGACGTGCAAACCCCTTGCGGTGTC